>CBFHRO010000052.1:0-15101 GCA_965658245.1 uncultured Flavobacteriales bacterium | reverse complement strand
AGCCTCACTTCCGGCTCGCGGTGAAGCTCGCCAAGTTCACCCACGAAGGGGTTGGCGCCGTCTTGCGCACGGAACGTGCCTGTGCCCACAGTCGAGAAACTGCATTGGTCGTAGTTGCCAATGTGTCCCGCACCGGCCCCGGCCATGGCGTCGCGAACGGCCTCGGCGTGGTCTGTGGGCACAAACACCGTCCACTTCTCCAGTTTGGCGCCCATCGGTCGAAGGATGCGAAGCGATTCTGGCGTGCATCCCAACAGCCCGCCCAAATGACGGTTGACGCCCGTCATGACGTTGTCCAAATTGGTGTGAATCGCATACAGCGCAATGCCGCTTTGAATGGCGCGCATCACGGTGCGCTCCACGTCGTTGCTTCCGTTCAACCGTTTCAACCCGCCAAAAATGACGGGATGGTGACTCACAATCAGTTGGCATCCCTCGCGTTCCGCTTCCGCCACGACCGCTTCGGTGCAATCCAGGCTGATCAACACCTTCTCAACCCCCATGTCTGGACGCCCCACAAGGAGTCCGACGTTGTCGTAAGACTCTGCCAAATGACGCGGCGCCCAGGCTTCGAGCCAAGCCGCGATGTCTCGTACCTTCAAGGCATTCTCCATGGACCCGAAGGTACACGTTCCACCCCAGTTTCCCGGCGCCGTTTCCGACGCTTCCAGCGTGGTCCACGACGACCTTGGCTCCCGATGGCTGGGACCGTGGTGGACGCCACTGGCGGCGGTTTGGGCTGTCGTTCTTGCATGTCGTCACGCCTTGTACGATTGGGGCTTTTTGCCCAGCCATCGTGGCGCCCTCCCCACCCTTGTCCTGGGCAACGTGGAGTTGGGTGGCACGGGCAAAACCCCTCATGTGATGGACGTCGCAAGGCGTCTCGAATCGCTCTTGGGAAAGGACACCGTGGGCATCTTAAGCCGAGGGTACGGACGGACGAGCTCGGGCTTTCTGTGGGTGAACGAGACCCCAAATTGGGAGGATGTCGGAGATGAGCCTTGGCTGATGCAATCCGCACTCCCTTCGGCGCAAGTCGCGGTGTGCGAGAACCGCGTGGCAGGCGTTCGACGCATGGCGGAGGATCGTCCCAAGCTCAAGGTTGTGGTGCTTGACGACGGCCTGCAGCACCGCGCCCTGCGTCCAGACGTCACGCTGGGTTTGGTGGCCCGACCCCTGCCTCGTGGCGCGGGATGGGCCTCCCTTGTGCCGGCCGGCCCCTACCGCGATTTGCCTTCGCGGCTCCAACGATGCGACCACCTCGTCGACACTTCAGGCCAAAACCCATCATGCGCCTGGTCCTCGCGCACAGAAACCTCGCCCCCGGTCAAATGGTCCTTGTCCAATGTGTCTGAGGATGCCAGCCAAGTCCTTGACGAGCCCGCACTCCTGATCACTGGGATTGCCCGGCCAGCCAGGGTGGCTGAAAGCGCAAAACATCATGCTTCCATTGCAGGGCATGCGTTCTACCCAGACCACCACGCCTTCACAGCGAAGGACATCGTTCGCTGGCGCACGTGGATGACTGAGGCAGGAACACAGTCGCTCCTCACCACGGAAAAAGACGCCGTGCGATTGAGAGCCCATCGAGACCTCCTCGCTGGCATCCACGTGTGGGTGTTGCCTTTGCAGGTCGTTTGGCATTCCGGGGCCACCTGCCAAGCATTCCTCGAATCCTGGACCCAAACCTTACCTTCGCAATCCAAACCGTTGACATGACACGCATCACCTTGATCACCGCCGTGCTTTTCGCCTCCTTTTCCACCCTGTGGATGGGCTGTGAATCTGGCGCTTCGAAGACCGCTCCAGGAACCATCAGCGGCACCATCTCCGGACTGCAAGCCGGAACGGAAGTCGTGCTTCGCGGCTTCAACAATGGCAATTTGGTGAACGTGGCCTCGGCCGCGCTGGATTCCGCAGGCGGCTTCACACTCACGCCGGAAAAGCCCCTGTCCCGGGGGTATCATCAGCTTTTGGCTGGGCGCGTCCATCCCTTGGTGTTGATCACAGACCAAACCGAAGGTGTCACCATCCAAGCCACGGCACGAGCTGGCCAGAATTACATGGTGGACGCCACCATTTCCGGTTCCCCAGAATCAGTGATTGTGGCAGAATACTACGATGTCATCATGCCCCTGCAGCAGCGCATCAAAGACGGAGAACAAGACGCACGGTCCTTGGATGCGAACAAGCGCGCAGCGGCCAAAGAGGCGGTCATCGCGAAAAAGGACAGCATCACAGCCATCAGCCTTGCGTTCGCCCAAAACCACAGCGAAACCCTCCCTGCGTTGAGTGCCTTGGAAAGTCTTGACGCTGCCGAACACAAAGAGCTGTTCAAGACCAACCTCAATGCCTTGAAGGCCGACTTCAGCAGTTCTTTCTACTTTGGCAAAATCAAATCGGCCTACGACCGTGCGGTGCTTCCGCGCAAGCTGGATTTGGCCAACCCTGCCAACCAAAGCAAGCGTTCAACCAAGAACAGCAAATATGGACAGGGCGAAATGGCGCCTGACATTGTGATGAACGATCCGGAAGGCAACGAACGCAAACTGAGCGACCTGCGTGGCAAGGTGGTCTTGTTGGACTTCTGGGCCTCTTGGTGCGGTCCATGCCGACGGGAAAACCCCAACGTCGTTCGGGCCTACGAGAAGTACAAAGACGATGGATTTGAGGTGTTCTCCGTCTCCCTTGACAGCGACGCCAACCGCTGGCGCAAAGCCATTGAACAAGACCAGCTGACGTGGCCCAACCACGTCAGCGACCTACAAGGTTGGCGCAACGGCGCGGCGCGCGACTACGGCATCAGCAGCATTCCTCACACCATGCTCATCGACCGCGATGGCGCCATCCTCGCCACCCATTTGCGCGGCAGCGGTGTGGAGTCCGCCTTGCGCGGGGTCTTCGGCAAGTGATGTCCCATTGCGTCCATTTGGCCTCGGACCTGCACCTCGGTGCGGAAACGACCATGTCCAGTGCCGACCGTGAACGTGCCTTTGTGTCATGGATGCGCAATGCAGCCCGTGGCGAAGGCTTTGCAAAAGGTCGCAAGGCCACCGAACTGCATCTCGTGGGCGACCTGTTTGATTTTTGGTTTGAATACGCACGCGCTGTCCCCAAAGGAGGGGTTCGGCTCATGGGCGCCATTGCAGAGCTGACCGACAACGGCTTGCCCATTCACTTTCACGTCGGCAACCACGACATGTGGACGTTTGGCTACTTGGAGGAGGAATTGGGTGTGCAGGTGCATCGCACCCCCTTGATCCAGACGTGGGACGGTTTGACGTGCATGGTGGGCCACGGAGACGGTCTTGGCCCGGGTGACCTAGGCTACACGCGCCTCAAACGCATCTTCACCTCCCGCGCATGTCAGGCGGCCTTTCGCCTGCTGCACCCTGACCGTGGCATCGCCTTGGCAGAGGCATGGTCACGTCGGAGTCGCCAAAAAGGCGATCTGCCCTTGTCTTCTGACCTCGATCAAGAACACCTGTACGCCTTCGCGCAATCGCACCTCAACGACGCTGGGAATGCCCCCGTTGATGCGTTCATTTTTGGGCATCGCCACCTTCCCTTGGATGTCCCGATCGAAGGCCATCACGCCAGATACCTCAACACCGGGGACTGGCTGACCCACTTCAGTTCAGTGGTCATTCAGGACGGCCATGCCGAATTGATTCAACACACACCAGGGGCATAATTGTCCTTTCCCCGAAGATGTGCAACAAAAAAGGGACCCATTGGGTCCCTTTTCAATGCTTTCAGGAATCGCCTCAGCGACGCACCACAAACTTTGCCGCCTTCACCGCGTCGCCTTGGCTCATGCGGACCACGTAGTACCCTGAAGGCAACTCACGCACGTCCGTCCGAATGCGGTCCACGCCGCCCACGTTGATCACGTCGTTCACCCAGCGGCGTCCGGTAAGATCGAAAATCTCGACCTGGGCACGCCCCTGCCAGCCGGCCGTGGGGAGGTTCAGTTCTTCACCAGCCACAGGGTTGGGGAAGACGTTCCACGTGGCCTCTTCAGCGACGCTCTCTTCCTCATCGATGTCAGACGCAATGCCATTGACAAAGATGCCACGTCCATGCGTGCCTGCATAAATGGCACCGTCATTGGTGATGTCGCTCCATGGGTGTGAGCTGCGGAACTGCTGCTTCAAATCAAACACAGGTGCAGTCACACCGTCAGGGCCATTTTCCATGCCGATGTTGCTGATCGCCCAGCTGTCTCCGCCATTGTCCGTGACGAAAATGCCAAACTCCGTGCCCACCACGATGCTCGCTCCGGTAGGGTCATTTGCATCAATGACCACATCATAGCAGGGCATGTTGTTGAATCCGGCCGAGCTCCAAATGTTGTTCCAAGTCACATTGGCGCCCAACGCATTGAACGTCTCACGGACTTTGCCTGCGCCGTTCGCTCCGTAGCCACCCACCGTCACCACCACGTGGTTGGGATCGTTGGGATCCACGCTCAATCCGGTCACAGCTGCACCCGCACTGCTCAAGATGTTGGTCACCTCCAGCTCACTGACATCCTCTTGGCTGTACACGTTGCGAAGACCGGTGACACGCGTCACTTGGCCATTCCAGCCGGTGAAGAACATCACGTCACCCGCCTCATCTCCTTGCTCCACAAACTCGATGGCCTTGGTTCCAGAGAAACCAGAAGGATTGTCGGCAATGCGAATCCAGGATGGTGTGGTGTTGAAGTTGAGTGCCTCACGGGTCATCCACACACCGAGGTTGCCATTGAGGCCCAAAACAAACATGGTGTTGTAAGGGTCCTGCACACGGATCCGCTCAGGAATGTTGTAGAGAACGTCCGCGGCGTGGACATACACCGTATCGCACACCTCCGTGGTGTTGACGATGGGCTCTTCGACAAAGGTGGTGTCGAACACGCCAGTGGGAACGTCGAACACGTAGTACAAGCTGTCGCCTTCGGCATCAACGTAGGTGAAGACGGAATCCGTCTCGATGATTTCAGACACGAATTCGATGGTTTCGTACCCCACAGTGTCAGAGGTGACCACGCATTGAATGTCTTCGACGCCTTCTTGCGGATCGAGCCAGAAGTAATCGGGATCTTCGGTCAAGGGCGCATCCAAAATCCGCTCAGGACGCGAGATGGAATCGAAGAATTGCAACGTTTCGTCTTCCGCCATTTCGTAGACGAAAGGCAGGTTTTGGCTGGCTGTGGCCATCTCAAATGTCCCACCTGTGGTGTCTTGGCCAAACGTGTTGACCAAAATGACGGTGTTTTCGCTGTATTCGTCGTCGAAGTCCTCGTACAATCGGGTGCAGGTGTAGAACTGCCCCAAATCTCCTTCATCGGTGAAGAGGTCTGTGAAGCTGCCGTCGTAAAAAGGACCTGCATTGTTGATGTTGCCGGGGGCCAAGGTTCCACGAACCAGGCCGCCATTTTGGGATGCCGCAAACCACGCGTAATCGTAGCCCTCTGCTTCCGTGACCATGCTGATGGCACAGTCAAACCCGTCTCCACCGTGGACCTCCACGCCCATCTCGTCACTCAAGAAGTACCCGTTGCCAGGGATGAACAGGGATCCGTTGTCTTGGGTCCCACCCAAGACGGCTGACCCCGCACTGTGGGCCATTCCGTAGAACTGCGTGACGTTGTAGTTGCGGTTGCACGCGGTGTAGGAGTATCCATTGTCTTCGGAACGATAAATGCCTCCGTCTGTCGCCACATACATTGTGCCGTAGGGCGTGTTGTCGTCTACAAAAATCACCTCATGTACGTCGGCGTGCACCCCGAAGTTGAATCCAGGCGCATCAAAGGCTGCAGCTGCCTGCTCTGCTTGCTGGTTGGGGCCGGAACGCCAAATCTCGATGCCACCCACGTATGCGAGGGTTGGATCGCTCAGAGAAATGCCGAGGGCCAAATCGTAGATGCCTTGAGCGCGAGGAAGGGGCGTAGCCGTTTGGATCTCACCTGGCCAAACCTCTTCCCAAGTGCCACCTGCACCGTCACCCCCGCTGTAGTACAAACCGTAGAAAAGACCACCGGAAGTCGCGTACATCGCAAAGGCATTGTGAGTGCCATCTTCATTGGCAGTCAACGCAATGTCCACACGTGCGCGACCAATGCCCGATTGAGGCAAGTTGCCACCCGTGCCTCCACCTTGGGAAATCAACTCCAAGTTGGTGAAGTCTCCTCCAACGGAACGGTACACGCGGCCATTCATGCCGGCCACGAGACAGTAGCTGCCATCCGGGGCAATCGCCACATCAGCAGCGTTGCTGGGGCTGTCGCCGCTGCCAGGAACTTCAGCAAGAACCCCGTTCGTGATGCTGCCATATCCGTCGACTGAGGCGTACCAAACGCGGTCGAGGTTCAAGGGGTCTGCCGCGAGGGCGTCGGTCGCGTCGTAACCGTTGGTGCCTTCAACCATGGTCCACGTGGCACCATTGTCTTCAGACATCCAAATGCCATCTCCGCGGAAACCCGAGCCTCCTTCACCACCAGCCCCGTCGAAATTGGAACCTGTACCCACGTAGATGGTGCCGTTGCCAGTCACGGCGACTGACCCCACCATCAGGCTCGGGAAAGAAAGGACTTGGTTCCAGTTGTCCCCGCGGTTGGTGGACTTCCACAATCCCCCTGACACGGCACCGGCATACAAAGTGTTGTTGCCCACGGCGGCGAGGCCACGTGTGCGGCCCCCGATGTTGTCGGGACCGAGTTCATGCCACGAGAGCGAACTGGCTTTGGTGGCAGACTGCTTTTGAGCAGCTTTCACCACTTCACGACGCAATTGCTGCAATCCCTCGTGGTCGATGTTGCCGTTGGCGTCTCCCACCAACATGCGGCGGATTTCCATGGCTCCATCGGGTTGAGCCGTGGCGGCTTCAGGTCGAGGGGTGAATGGGGTGGTTTCAGTTTGGACCAAGGTTGAGAGGCCCCAAGCAGAAAGGGCGACAACCGCGGTGCCCGCAGCCATGCTGCGCAATGTAGAAGTCAACTTCATGGATTCGGTCTTTTCAGGCTTCTTTCGAAATCGAGGGAAAGTTACAACAGAAGAACCGCGGGAAGGAGGAAAAAGTCGCCACGGGCGGAAGGAGTCGCGTGCCGTCGTCCGAGAACCTCTCAAAACCGCGCACAAGGCGCAAAATCGGTGCGCTTACAGCACGTGCTTCTCGGCGTGGTAAGAAGAGCGGACAAGAGGCCCACTCTCCACGTGGCGGAAGCCCATTTTTTGGCCGAGCTCGTCCAACGCGGCAAAGGTGTCTGGATGCACAAACTCTGCCACGGGAAGGTGCTTGGGCGTGGGCTGCAAGTATTGTCCCAGTGTGACCACTTGGCAATTCACCGAACGCAAGTCTTCCATGGTCTCCACCACTTCGTCGAAGGTTTCGCCAAGACCGAGCATGACCCCGCTCTTGGTGCGAAGGCCTGCGTCGCCAAGGCGCTTGAGCACCTCGAGGCTGCGATCGTACTTGGCCTGGATGCGGACGCCTTTGGTGAGCCGACGCACGGTCTCGAGGTTGTGCGACACCACCTCGGGGGCAACTTGAATGATCTTTTGGAGGTTGTCCCACTTGCCGGCAAAGTCCGGGATGAGCGTTTCCAGCGTGGTGCCGGGGCTTTGATGACGGATGGCGCGCACGGTTTGGGCCCAAATCTCAGCCCCTCCATCCGCCAAGTCGTCGCGGTCCACTGACGTGATCACGGCGTGCTTCACCCCCATCAACTTGACCGAGTTCGCCACACGTCCAGGCTCGAAGGGATCTGCTTCAAGCGGCTTGCCTGTGCTGACATTGCAAAAGCCACAGCTGCGCGTGCAGATGTTGCCCAAAATCATGAACGTCGCCGTCCCTTCTCCCCAGCACTCCCCCATGTTGGGACAGTGACCGCTTTCGCAAATTGTGTGGAGTTTGTGTTCCGACACAATGTTGCGCACTTCGCGGTAGGCCTCACCCGTAGGGAGTTTGACGCGCAGCCACTTGGGCTTGGGGACTCGCGCTTTGGGCGCGGAATTGTTGGATGCAGGAGGGGTCGCAGACATGCTGATCGTCAATGCTTGGAAAGACAAAGGTCGGAAAGGAATGTTCAACCCAAAACCTCACCCAAACCCTTCGCTGACCATTGCGCGCCCCAGGCATAACGGAGCACGAAAGTCAAATGAACCCGGCTGGGCCGCACAAATTGGCTCGCCATGATTTCGACGGGCCTCAAATAGGCATCGACATGGACGGCAGCCTCGAGTGTGCGTGTGGTGGTTCGGGAGTCGTGAAATTCAAACGCCATCCCCTCACTCCAACACAATCCGGGATTCACCCCCAAGCTTTCCAATCCATTCACCCAAGGTGCACGGCCGTAGATGCGGTCTGAAAAATGCACTTCCGGATCGTAGCGCTCCACCTCAAGCGACGTGTAAGGAATTTCAGGGTAGCCAATCTCCAAATGGACCGGCTTGGCGATGCCCAGCACCGCCCCGTATTGCCGTGTTCTCATCACCGAGACCCCGTTCTGACGGTACTTCTCTGCATACACCTCGCTCCGATACCGCTGCACGCGAAGGGCGTGATGGGCATTGACTTTTCCGTAGACGTAGGGCAAGCTCTCTTCGTACACGGGATTGCGCGTTTTCTCTTCCTTGGGGTGCCGGACGAACACGAGTTCACCCTGCCATCCGCGCTGCGTGAAGGCGCCGTCAAACGTGCCGCGCTGCACGCCAACCCCCGCTCCTTGACTGTGCAACGTCACGTGGAAACGCGCAGCATCGGTCAAAACCACATCCACCCCTTCGCCGTAAACCGCATCCAACCCAGTCGCCGATTGACCGTGAAGGGTGCATGCCCCCAGCGCCATCACACAGAATGGCATGAAGCGAATCAGGGTAGACCAAGGCGGAAGAGCGAGAGTCATTGCAAGCGAAGTTAGAACGTTTGGGGTTGGCGCAAGAGGAGGCGCGTTGCATCTTGCGCACATGGCAGACTCGACCGCAACTTGGAACTACAGGGTTTCTTACCAACACCCACTTCGGACCGTCAACATGCACCTCGCCTCGGGCGAAAAGGTGATCACTGACGCGCCTGTGGACAACCACGGTTTGGGACAAGCGTTTTCGCCCACGGACTTGCTCAGCACCTCGCTTGCGGCCTGCGTGGCCACCATCATGGGCATTCATGTGGAATCCAAGACCTATGACCTCCTTCGCATCGACGCCCAAGTCCAAAAAACAATGGCAGCCTCTCCCCGGAGGGTGGCTGCCATCAAGATTGCATTTGAGATTGAGGTGTCGTCTGGCGCGAGTGACCAAGATTTGGCCTTGCTCGAACGAGTGGGCCGTGCCTGTCCGGTGGGCAAAAGCCTGCATCCGGACATCGACCAAGACCTGTCGTTTGATTTCAGACGCGCTTAACGCATTTCAGCCGAGGGCGTCTCTGCATACGCAGCACACTGGTCATAGAGGGTGCCGCAAGAGCTGAGTGCAGCTGCGGTCAACAAAACGAGGGCGGCAATTCGAAGGGTACGTTGCATGTCAGATGGGATTGAGTGGAAAAAAGAACCTGACCCTCCTTACGGGACGGTCCGTCAAAAGGTTACGATCACACCAAAGCACCCTTCTCGGATGTACCTTCGGAGGGTGAAAACGTGGCGACACTGCATCGGACATCGGGGCATTTTCCCTGCTCTTCTCCTTGGGCTTTGGATGTGGTCGGGCTGCGCCTCCACCTCGCTTCAAACCCCTTCGCAAAGACGACCCTACGACAGAGAGGCCTCGACCCTCCATCCCGAAATCGCCTTGCACCGCGACCTGGAGTCGAACGTTCTTGACCTCTACCTCCGCGTTCCTCGTGAAGAGTTGCTGTACAGCCGCATCGATGCCGCTTCGCCTTTTGTGGCCAACCTCCAGGTTTCTTTGGCCGACACCACGTGGCATTTGCTGGACACGGCTTGGTCTGATGCCCCTCGCTTGTTGACGCATCGATGGACCCTTGAGGACGCCTCCAAATGGACCCGCGTGGAGGTGAATCTCTTGGATGTGCTGCGCAACGCGTCGTGGTCGACCCGGCGTTTTCTGGGCCCTGCAGACGTGTGGGGACCTGCGGACGTGTTGGTTTGGAGCGCGTTGAGCAATTGGGCCTTGTCTGGAGAGCAAGCCACTGTGGGAGACACCCTGACCTTTCACCTCCCTGCATTCGCATCTGCAGGCGATGCAACTTCCTCGACCTGGCGCTTGTCGAATGCACAGACGCCAAAACCATTGCCCCCACCTCCCTTCAGCAGCACGCGCCTTCGTTGGGACACGCTCACTGCCCAAAACTTGGGCACCGTGCAGGCCGACAGCTTGATTGTCTTGGCTGTGCCTGAGGGAACCACCTTGATCGAGTTGGAAGGATCTGCCGTGGCCCTGCGCATTCACGGGAGACCGCCCACCTTTCCCAACCTTGTAGAACCCGAGGAACTCATCGCCCCGTTGAGGTACATCGCTTCTCGTGCAGAATTTCAGAAGCTCACCCAAGCACAACATCCCAAACAGGCGCTCGATGCCTTCTGGCTCGCCTGCACCTCTTCCACTGAGGGCGCCCGCAGCCTGCTCCAAACGTACTACGCACGTGTCGAAGAGGCCAACATCAGTTTCTCCGGACTGACCGAAGGCTGGAAATCCGATCGGGGGATGGTGCACATCGTGTTTGGAGTGCCACAACGCATCCGACGAGACGCGTGGAACGAATTCTGGATTTATGGAGAAGAAGGCACTGCCAACGCTTTGACCTTTCACTTTCGAAAGCGCCGCACCCTTCTGGATGACAATGCGTTCGAACTGCAGCGAAGCATTCAATTTCGTTCGGTGTGGGATCGAGGGGTCAGCAACTGGAGAAACGGACGTGTCCGGGGAGATTGACAGGGTCTGCGCGTACCTTCGTCGGGTCACTCCCGACCTCATCACCCCCTACGCCCCCCTTCACGATGCACAGACGCCCCTCCGAACGCACATTTCTCTTTGGCATCCACCCCGTTCTTGAAGCCCTCGAGGAGGCCAAACCCCTCCAGCGCATCTTGTTTCTCAAGGGAAAACAGACCGACGAGATCTCGGACATTTTGCGACAGTGCCGTGCGCTCGACATTCCCGCTCAGGCAGTTCCCAAGGAACGTTTGGACCGCGTGACAAGGAAAAATCACCAAGGCGTCATCGCGTTCACCTCGCCCATTGAATTCCAACCCCTCGACGAGGTCGTGTTGGGGGCTTTTGAACGGGGTGAGACCCCATTGATTGTCGCGCTCGACGGGGTGACCGACGTGCGGAATTTGGGCGCCATAGCCCGCACTGCTGAGGTGTTTGGGGCGACTGGATTGCTCGTTCCCATGACAGGGTCAGCCCCCATCAATGAAGACGCTGTGAAATCGTCTGCTGGTGCGTTGCTCCGCCTGCCCATGTGTCGCGCCAAGCGCATGGACGAGGCCCTCCAAATGACGGTCAACCTCGGCCTCTCCCCCGTGGCCATCTCAGAAAAGGGTAGTCAGCCCCTTTCCAGCCTTGACGGCGCCGTGCCCACATGCTTGGTTCTTGGGGACGAACACGCTGGAATTTCCGCGGACGTCTTGAAACACTGCACTTCCTCCGTCTCCATCCCCATGAAGGGAAAAACAGGATCCCTCAACGTCGGCGTGGCGGCGGGAATTGTTTTGTACGCTTTTCACCAAAAGTTATTCACCCCGTGAGGGCTAGGTTGCGAGAAATGATATAATTTTATGTAAATTATCATTGACGCGCGACCTTAACCCCGCCAGCCGCCATGCTTCGATCCATCTTTCCTGCCTTTGGCGTTTTCTTGTTCTTTCTCTCTTTCGCCGCAAATGCCCAAACGAGCTGCGAAAGCTGCAGCTTGTCATTCGTCGCAGATTCCCTTGCGCCTGTGGAGATCTCATGCTCTGAGGGGGACCCCTTGCAAGCGCTGCCCAATTTCCCCGCCTTCAACTCCAATTGCACGGAGGGATATTGGGCCAGCATCTTCAAATACACCACCGCAAGTTCCAGCACTTGCACCGGGGTGCGCCCCACGGGTTTGCCCGTTGCCTTGGGCACCGTGCAACTGGGGGAATTCACTGCCACAGGCTTGACCCCTTCGAATCACTTCAACGATTTGGGAGTCCCCTTGACTTGGACGGTGTACCCTGACAACGTTGCGCGGCTGCAGGGAACCGTGTACAACAACAGCGACATCAATGCCCATTTTGAAGTGGACTTCTACTTCAGCCAGAGCGTATCCGGTACGGAATGGGTTGCAGGAGGAGGCAACGTCAATGACGCTGTTGCAGGTCCGGATGACATCAACGACTGGACCATCTGGCAACTTCGCCCCAACATCAGTAAGCTGATTGGAGGGGGCACGCTCGCAGGCCACACGCTGCACCTCTCAGGTTCAAATTCACTTCAGAGCTACCCGTTCCAAGTGGGTTCTGGTGCCAATGGGGTCAATGCTTCCCTTGGCTTGGGTGGTGCCTTTGATTGGCAAGCTTGTGTCAGCGGCACCATCTATGGCGGCCTTGGCATTTCTGCCATGGAATTCTCTGATTGTGAAGAAATTTCCTCCGCATGTGCCTCAGACAATGATGCTGTGGTGGAGTTTTTCGTGGGAAACCTCCTCGGTTTTGACCAAATCCAGGGATCGGTGGATGTGACAGACGACACGCCCCCGGTTTTGCAAGACCTCCCCAACGACTACACTTTGAATTGTCCGCTGGAGCTCGAAGAGTTGGACGCCCTGAACACCGTCACTGCGGCCGACGATTGCAGCACCGCGTCGCTGACGATGACAGAGACGTTCACAAACGGGGATTGCCCCAGCGAATTCGTTCGCACCCGCGTCTACACCGCCACTGACGGTTGTGGATTGACCATGCAACACACCCAAACGGTCCAAGTCATCGATGAAGTCGCCCCTTCACTGAGCGTGCCTTCCAACGCTGTATTCAGTTGTGATGAAGGTCCGACGTTCGCGCCTGCCACGGCGAGCGATGCCTGCGACGGCATCCTCGAAGTCGTCGAGGGCGACCCCGTGACCGAAGATGGGGACTGTCCGGGGGAATACACCATCTACCGCACCTTCTCCACCTCTGACTTGTGTGGGAATGTCTCCACTGGTGCACAGACCATTTTTATTCAAGACCAAACGCCCCCAACCTTGGTCATGCCTGCGGACGTCATTTTGCCTTGCGGCAGCAATTTCGTCTACCCCCAAGCCACCGCAACCGACAACTGTACTGACGAGGACGACATCAGCATTTCTGTGTTCAATTCGCTTCCTCCCACGACCTGTCCTCAGGAGTCCATTTTGGAGCGTCGATTCCTCGCCACAGATTTGTGCGGCAACTCCGTTCTGGAAATCCAAACGGTCACGGTGACAGACAACGAGGCGCCCTATTTCACCTTTGTTCCTGAGGATGCCACGTATGCGTGCGACGAGACGCCTCTGTTTGAAGCCCCCGCGGCCGCCGATGACTGTTCCTCCTTTGAGGTGACGACTTCCACGGACACGGTGATGTTGGATTGCGAGTCCAATTACGATTTGATCCGCACCTTCACGGTATCTGATGCGTGTGGCAACACGACAGACGCACAACAAGTCATTTCCATCCGAGACAACGAAGCACCAGTCATCCTGTCTGAATTTGACAATGTTGATTCCATTGAGTGTGACCAAATCTGGAGTCCTGACGATCTCGATGCGCTTGACAATTGCTCTTCCGTCACTTGGGAAATGAGCATCGACACCCTCGGCGACCCTTCCTCGGGATTGTTCCAATTGGACGTCCTCCACACAGCGTCAGACGCATGTGGAAATGCCACTTCTCGTGCCGAAATTGTCCAATTCCTCGATGCCACGCCTCCCGCTTTTTCTTTTGTGCCTGCCGACCTCACCATCTCTTGCGAGCAAGACATTCCATTTGAAGCCGCAGTGGCGTTTGACAATTGTTCGTCTGTCACACTTGCGGTGTCCGATGAATGGACGCTCGAAGTCACGCAAGGCGTTCATGTCCTGACACGCACATTTTCTGCCACAGATGCCCAAGGCAACATGTCAGAAGCCGTGCAAATCATCACCATTGTGGATTCCACTGCGCCTGAGTTCACGTCGGTCCCTGCAGACACCACAGTAGAGTGCTCGGATGACATGCCCATGGACGACGCCACGGCGTCCGACAACTGCGGTGAGGTCACCATCGACGTCTCCAGCGAGACGACGGCCGGCGACGCCGCGGGCAACTACTTGATCATGCGCACCTTCACGGCCACCGACGATGCTGGAAACAGCGCTTCAGCGACGCAAACCATCACCGTGCAGGACACGACAGCGCCTGAGTTCACGAGCGTGCCGGCCAACGAAATCGTTGAATGCACAGATTCATGGCCAGATGACATGGCCGTGGCTTCTGATGCATGTGGCCCCGTCGACATGGTTGTTGTCACCGATACGCTCCCGGGATTCTGTGGTTTGGTCATCCTGGAACGCACGTTCATCGCGACCGATGACGCAGGAAATGCAGCCCAATTCGTTCAAACTTTGACCCAAGTGGACACGCAAGGTCCGGTCTTTGTGGACCTCATTGAGGAGGTGGATTTGTCTTGCTCACAAAACTTCAACCAAATCCCAATCCCCAGCGTGACCGACGCATGTTCAGAGGTCGTCACGATGGTTTGGAACGACGTGGAATTCAGTGGCGGATGCACCCTCCCAGTTTCAGCCTTGATTCGGACTTACACTGCCGTGGACGCATGCAACAATGTGTCCCAAGCGGAGCAAGTCATTCAACTGACCGACAATGAAGCGCCCGAGTGGACCTTCCTCCCGCAGGATGTGACCCTTGAATGCACCGAAACCTACGAATTGCAGCCCCCCACCGCGACAGACAACTGCGCGACGCCACAAGTGACGTGGTTGGTGGACACCGTGGGTGAGGTCAGCACGGGGGTGTACGATTTGGTGTTTGCGTTTCAAGCTGTCGACGATTGTGACAACCTGACCGAGCATGAGCATGTGGTGCACGTGGAGGACACCGTTCACCCGGAATGGGTGACGTTTCCTCCAGACGGCATCATGGCATGTGGCGAAGCACTGGATGACAGCAT
>CBFHRO010000051.1:0-15312 GCA_965658245.1 uncultured Flavobacteriales bacterium | reverse complement strand
TGCAGGGATGTCAGCACATCCGCACTCGTAGATCGCGCCTGGGCCGTTGCAGATGCCGCACGCATCAAGCTCGCCCACGCAGTCGTCCACGTCGTCGCAGATGCCGTCGGCATCCTCATCCGCAGGGCAGTCGCCGCCACATTCGCCCAACGCGTCGAGCTGGTTGCCATCGCAGTCGCAATTGCCTTCGGGGATGTCAGCACAGCCACACTCGTAAACGTCACCGGGGCCATTGCAGATGTCGCACGCATCGAGTTCGCCAACACATGGGTCAGCAACGTCACAGATGCCGTCCGCATCGGCGTCGGCCGCGCAGTCACCGCCACATTCACCAAGCGCGTCGAGCTGGTTGCCGTCGCAGTCGCAGTCGCCGGCGGGGAGATCAGAACATCCGCATTCATACACTGCGCCTGGGCCATCGCATGTGCCACAGGCGTCAAAGTACACGCAGGATCCATCTTCTGTGGTCGCCTCGATGTTGAAGTTGCAGGCCATGCCGTCTGTGCACCCAAGCAGCTCGTATTGACATGATCCATCATCATAATCAGCATCAGCATCGTAGTTCAACGCCTCAGGATCTATGCATCCGCACCAAGGTTCAGTGCACGGAGCGCACGTGAACGTAAACGTAGTGTCTGCACTTACTGCAAACACAAACCATTCGTTGTCCAAAGGCAGAAATACGCTGTCGTAATTGAGAACAATGTCGTCTATGACAGCCTCAGTCGGACCAGGACCGTTGCAGGAACCACATTCATCCAACTCGCCGACACAAGGGTCAACGACATCACAAATCCCATCGCCGTCATCGTCAGCTTCACAGTCCCCACCGCAAATTCCAAGAGCATCGATGTCGTACGCGCACGGCTCCGTGGGAGCCGCAGCGTAGTTGCAAGCGCTTGTGTCCACGCACTCGTCCACACTGTCCCAAATCCCATCCATGTCCACGTCGGAATCCCCAAAAAACACCAACAACCCAAGCAAATCGGTCACGGTCACCGCCCCATCTCCGTTCCCATCGTAAGGGTTAGAGCAATCCGTTTGGGCGGTCGACTGCGTCACAAGGAACGCAGCGAGGAGGAAAGTGAAAAAGCGCTTCATCTCGAGTCAATTTGGGTGCCTGTCGCACGGTAGTTACCATAAAAATACGGAAACCGTGTCAAACGTGGCCCTTCCAAAACCCGAAATCACCCCGCCATGACGCGGTCAACCTCTGCAAGAATTTCTGTTTCTTGACTTGTGGCACTTGCGACGAGGTCGGCGCAGCGCACGTGAATTTGGTCCACGTAGGCCATGTCCTTGAGGTCACCGCAGTTGATGCGGGCGTTGAGGACTGCGCCAAGGACCGCCGTGCGCAGGCACATGGCCCCCACCCCCGCGTCGGTGACGCTGTTGGGGTTGCCGTCCTTGGCCATCTCAGCCGCGAGGGCCAAGGCGTCGTGGGCGAGCTGCGCCACCTGCATCGGGATGTCGATGGCGTTGCGCGTGGCGTCCTGGATGGCTTGTTGTCGCTTGGCCTTTTGAGCCTCGGTGGCCTTGGGCATGCCGTAGGCAGCCATGATGCCGTCGAAGGCCTGGGTGTCTTTGTCGACGAGGCGCAGGAGCTGGTTTTGGAAATCGAGGCCTTTCTCGGCGTGGGCGCTAAATTCTTCCCAACGGTCGTCCCACCCGCGCTTGTGGGCGCTAAGGTTGGCCACCATGGTCGCCAGGGCCGCGCCGAGGGCGCCGGCGTAAGCCGCGATGGAGCCGCCGCCCGGAGCGGGCGCTTCCGAGGCCGTGGTGTCGGCGAATTGGGTCAGGGTCATGTGGATGAGTGGTGTGCTCCCCTCCGCCGCGATGATGTACTCGATGACGCGCTTGGCAGGGTCAAACGGCCCGAGGTCATCAAGGCCAAGCGACTTGACCGCAATTTTGACCTTCTCCGCCTCGGAGATGCCCAAGGAGCGCTGTTGCTTGCGCAGGTAATGATCCGCGGCGTCCAATAGCACGCGAAGCGGCAACAGACCAACCAGTTCTGAACCCGTCACGCGGATCCCGCGCGCTTGCGCTTTGTTGCACGCCTCGTCAAAGGCGACGTGAACCGGCGTGACATTGATGTCGGTGAGGTTCAGGGAGAGCTGGGCGATGCCGTACTCCTCGATGTACCAACCGATGCCTTTGACCGATTTGAGCGTGCCGGGAATGCGCACAGGCTCACCGTGCTCGTCGAGGATGGCGGGACCGGTGAGGCCGTCGCGCTTTTTGATTCGGCCTGCCTCACGGATGTCAAACGCGATGGCGTTCGCCCGCCGGCTCGAAGTTGTGTTCAGGTTGATGTTGTAGGCGATCAGGAAGTCGCGCGCGCCGACTGCCGTGGCGCCCGTGCGGCGGGCCGTCTCGTTGAAATCGGCTGGCCCAAAGTCCGGAGCGCCTTCCTCGGTGCTGAGCTTGCCGAGGCCCTCGTACTGGCCTTTGCGGCACACGGCGAGGTTCTTGCGCTCGGGGCGCTTCGCCGCGGACTCATAGAAGTAACCTGGGATGCCGAGCTCCCGTCCCACGCGCTCGCCCACCTCGTGCGCGACCTTGATGCAATCGTCCATCGTCACGCCCGCGACCGGCACAAAAGGACAAACGTCCGTGGCGCCCATGCGGGGGTGCTCGCCGCTGTGTTTGGACATGTCGATGAGTTCGCTCGCCTTTTTGATCAGACGAAACGCCGCTTCGCCGACCGTCTCCGGCGGTCCCACAAACGTGATGACCGTTCGGTTGGTGCTCTTTCCGGGGTCGACGTCAAGCAGTCGGCATCCGTCCACCGTCTCGACCACAGCGGCCACGGCATTGATGACTTCGGGGCGACGTCCCTCGCTGATGTTGGGGACGCATTCAATGAGTCGTTGCATGGGGTGAAAGTAGCGCGCCCCCTGCCCACGCGATTGGGCCTTACCCCTCCCAGATTTCCCCGTTGATGAACACCTTATCCACAACGGCGTCGGTAAAGCGATAGGCGATGTCCTGGAGGCCCTCCATGGGGTGGGTCAAAATGAGGTTGGCCCGGTGACCGCGGCCCAGCGCACCCACTTCGTCGCTGAGTTCCATCGCTGCGGCTCCGTTCAAGGTGGCCGCCGCCACGGCTTCACGCGGCAACACGCCCATCTTCAGGCTGGCAAGCCTCACGGCCTGGGTCATGTCGCCGCTTGGTGCCGAACCTGGATTGTGGTCCGTGGCGAGAACAAGAGGCAACCCGGCGTCGATGATCGCGCGGCCCGGCGTGTAGGGAATGCTCAGGAAATGGCTGCAGCCGGGCAACGCCACCGGGTACGTCGGCGCTCCTTTGCCGTCCTCGGCCCGCTCAAACCCCTCGATGAGGCTTTGAATGGCTTCGCTTCCGCACACCTCGAGGTGGTCAACGCTCAGGGCATTTTGATTCACGCAAAGCTCCACTCCACCAATGTCATTAAACTGATTGACATGGACTTTGCTTTTCAACCCAAGTACATTTGACGCCTCGAGAAGCGCCTGCGTTTCGTTCGCGCCGAAGTAGCCCTTCTCACAGAAAGCGTCCACGTAGTCTACAAGCCCCTCGGCGACGAAGGCCGGCAGCATGTCCTTCACCACGTGCTCGGTGTAGGCCGCTGCATTGTCGAATTCAGGCGGGACGGCGTGGCAGCCGAGGAATGTGGCTTTGATCGGGATGGGCGCGGCGTCTTTGAGGCGGGCGATGACGCGGAGCATTTTGCGCTCGGCCTCGAGCGTCAGGCCGTAGCCAGACTTGATTTCCATGGCGCCCACGCCTTGCGAGATGGCGTGGTGCACGCGCTGCAAGGCATCATTGAAAAGCTCGTCTTCGTCCATGGCCTGCAAGGCCTTGGCGGAATTCAGGATGCCGCCGCCGCGTTCGGCGATTTCTTGGTAGGTCGCTCCCTCGAGCCGCATCAGGAACTCCTCGCTGCGGCTGCGCGCAAAGACCGTGTGGGTGTGGCTGTCGCACCACGCCGGAAGCACCCAACGCCCCTCGGCGTCGACGATGTTCAGGCCGGACCAATCGACGATTCCAGGAAACTCATCCATGGACCCAAAGTCCACCACCACCCCTCCTTCGAGTGCAAGCCAGGCGTTGTACAGGATGGGGAATTTGGCCATCTCAGAGCCTGCCACGTCTCGGGGCACCTCGTCAAAGGCGCCTACGAGCCCTTTGATGTTCTTCAGCAGCGTCCGCATGACGTGCAAGGTATACCTTCGCAGGGCATGGCAGGAAACACCTTTGGCAACGTTTTTCGGCTGACGACGTTTGGCGAGTCGCACGGCCCGGCGCTGGGCGGCATCGTCGACGGATGTCCTTCAGGATTGTTGCTCGACTTGGACGCAGTTCAAGCGGACCTTGCGCGCCGTCGCCCCGGCCAATCCGCCCTGACCACCTCACGCAGTGAAGCCGACGAGGTGCAGTGGTTGTCCGGAACGGTCGAAGGACCTGACGGGCGGGTGACGACTGGAGCACCCATCGGGTTCACGGTCGCCAACACGGCCGCCCGACCCGCCGACTACGACCACCTCAAGGACACCTTCCGCCCCTCCCACGCGGACTTTACCTACGAAGCGAAGTACGGCCTCCGAGACGTCCGCGGCGGCGGCCGGGCTTCAGCGCGGGAAACGGTCTCGCGGGTGGTGGCCGGTGCGGTCGCACGCCAAATCCTTGCGACCCTCGGCGTCGAGGTCGGCGCCTACGTCGAGCGCGTGCAGGACATCTCCATGCCGCTCCCGCCCTCCTTCCACAGCCGAGACGAAGTCGACGCCCACCCCGTTCGGTGCCCGCATCCCGAGACGGCCGCACGGATGGCGGACCGGATCGCAGACGTGAAGAAGGCTGGCGACACGGTCGGGGGCGCGTTGGTGCTTGTGGCCCGTGGCGTGCCCGCGGGCTGGGGCGAACCGGTGTTCGACCGCCTGCACGCCGACCTGGCCAAGGCCATGTGGTCCCTCCCCGCAACGAAGTCCCTTGAACTCGGCTCTGGGTTGAGTGGCACGTTGATGCGCGGTTCTGAGCACAATGACGCGTTTGTGCACCGGGGCGACCGAATCGGCACGGCCACCAACCGAAGCGGAGGCATCCAGGGCGGCATCAGCAACGGCGAAGACATCGTGATCCGCGTCGGATTCAAGCCCGTGGCGACGGTGCTTCAGCCCGGCTCTTCTGTGGACCGAGACGGCAACCCCGTCGAGCTCGAAGGCCGCGGACGCCACGACCCGTGCGTCCTACCACGCGCCGTCCCCATGGTCGAGGCGATGGCGTGCCTGGTCTTGGTCGATCACGCCCTGCGTCAGCGGGCCGCACGCCTTACCTTCGGGGCATGACCTCCGATTCACCTCGATCTTCTTCTGGCTCCTCTTCCCGTCTCGCCCTCCACTGGCAAGTGCTCATTGGCCTTGCGCTGGGTGTGGGGTACGCGTGGGCGAGCATTCAGTTTGGGTGGAACAGCTTCACGCTGAATTACATCCAGCCGCTGGGCGACATCTTCATCAACATCCTCAAGCTCATTGCGGTTCCGCTCGTGCTATTCAGCATCATTGGTGGGGTGGCTTCGCTAGGGGACGTCAAAAAGCTGGGCCGTCTTGGGGCCAAAACCCTGGGCCTGTACCTCCTCACCACCTTCTTTGCGGTGACCCTCGGCCTCGTCCTCGTCAACGTCTTTCAACCCGGCACCGGCGCGAGTGAAGACCTCAAGACCAGCAACCGAATCCGTTACGAACTTTGGAGGGACGCCAACGGCATTGAGGTGCTCGACAACCTCCACGTCGCCCAAGACCCGGCCAACGCCGACCTCGTCCGCGAGATCCAGGGCCAGCAGGAAGGCATGAACGCGTGGGTGGCGGACAAGCTCAACAAGGCCGAGAACGCCTCGAAGAGCGGCCCGCTTCAGCCCCTGGTCGACGTCGTCCCGAAGAACATCTTCAAGTCGCTGAGCGACATGGCGATGCTGCAGATCATCTTCTTCGCGGTCTTTTTTGGGATCGTCTTGGTCAGCGTCGAGGAGCCCAAGCGCGGGTCGCTGATTCGCGCCATCGACGGCTTGAATGACGTCTTTGTCGGCATGGTGTGGATGGTCATGAAGGCCATGCCCATCTTCGTGTTTGCCCTGATGGCCGGCCAAATCGTCAAGGCTGCCGGCACCGACCCCGACAAGTTCCAAGAACTCCTGAGCTTCCTGCTTCGCTACGGCCTCGTCGTGGTCCTCGGCCTCGCGCTCATGGTCTTTCTCGTCTACCCCATCATTGCCTCCATCGGAATCAAGGGCATGACGCCTGGGAAGTTTCTCAAGGCCATGCGTGACGCCCAAATCACAGCCTTCTCCACCTCCTCGTCCGTCGCCACGCTGCCCGTGACGATGCGGTGCGTCAACGGCAACCTCGGCGTGAGCGAGCGCACCTCGTCCTTCGTCCTGCCCATCGGCGCCACTGTCAACATGGACGGCACGAGCCTCTACCAGGCCATTGCGGTCGTGGCGCTCGCCCAATTCCACATGGTCGACCTGAGCTTTGCCCAACAAGCGGTCATCGTGCTGACGGCCACCCTCGCCTCCATCGGCGCTGCGGCCATTCCCAGTGCCGGTCTCGTCCTGATGATCATCGTTCTGGAAAGCGTCGGGCTCAATCCAGCGTGGATCGCGCTGATCTTCCCCATCGACCGAATCCTCGACATGTGCCGCACCGTGGTGAACGTCACAGGAGACGGCACCGTCTCAGCCCTCGTGGCCCAGTCGGAAGGCGAACTGAATCCCAGCGCCTGATGGCCGTGCGCAGCACCTTGTTCTTAAGCCTGTGCTTGTGCATCACATTCAGTGCCGCAAACGCCCAATGCGCGCTCGAGGAGCCCCGCCCTTCCAAGGCCCAAAAGCTCTACGACAAAGCCATGCATCCCAAGGGCAAAACGAGCATCGAAGAGCGGCTCGACCTCCTGACCTCGGCATTGACCCTTCATCCCAAGGACCCCGAAATGCGCATGGCCGCCGCCGAACTTGCCTTCAAAGCCACCGGCCGAAACCCCGACATGTGGGGAGCTTTGAGCCAGCACTTGGACGCGTTGGAAGAGGTTTGCCCTGGGGGCATGCCTGAGGCGCTGTACCTCCGGGGTGCCATGGCCTACATGAATGACCATTACGATCTGGCGCTGACCCAATTCCAAGCCTACCTCACGTTGCCAGAAGAGGCGACGAGAAGCCGACGTCGAAGAGACGTCAAGGGCACCCTGCCAGAGCTCGTCTTCCTGAGCCAATACCACATGCATGCTGACCGAACCCCACCCATTCCGCTGCCCGAGGTGAGTTGGGACGAGGACGAATACCTGCCCATGCTTTCGCCCGATGGCACGTTGCTCTTTTTCACCCGCACCTCCAAAACCAAAGCCAAGGGAGACATCACCACCACGCGAAAAGAGATCTTTACTTGGGCCCGACGGCAAGACGAACGCCTCCCCTTTGACGGCGGGACTCCCTTGCCCGAGCCCTTCAACATGGGCACCAACTATGGCGGGGCGAGCATCTCCGTCGACAACAAATTGATGGTCATCGCGGCCAGTCGTCCTGTTCCGAGCAACCCCGCCAACGTCGACCTCTTTGCCACCGAATACCACGTGGATTACCGCGACTTGGACGGCACCCCCGTATACTCCTGGTCGCCACTGTTGCCGCTTGGAGACAACGTCAATTCGCCTCAGGGATGGGAAGCCCAACCTTCCATCAGTGGAGATGGCCAAACCCTGTTCTTCGCCGCCGCCCGGGCCGAATCCACGCCCGACAAGGACGGAAATCTGACCATGGACATCTTCTCCTCCGAGCGATTGGACAATGGCACATGGGGCCCTGCAGAGAAACTCCCTTCGCCGGTCAATTCGGACGCCCAGGACAAATCCCCGTTCCTCCACCCCGACGGCAGAACGCTGTACTTCTCCAGCAACCGGCGTCCTTCCGGCGGCGGGTACGACCTGTGGATGAGTCAGCGCGACACCTCAGGGGTGTGGAACGACCCCGTCAATTTGGGCTTGCCTGTGAACTCCTCAGGAGACGAGCACGGATTGGTGGTGAGCACCGAAGGCTCGCAAGCCATCTTCGCCAGCCGCAGACAGGGAACCCGCGGCATGGACATCTGCACGTACACATTGCCCACAGAACTCAAACCCAACCCCGTCAAAGTCATCAAAGGCGACCTTGGATGGCCTGTGCCTGAAGGGGAACTCACGGTAAGCATCGAATACGTCCAGAGCAAACGCATTGAACAGGTCTCCTACTCGCGGGAAGACGGACAATTTGCCCAAATCGTCCAACTCGAAGAAGGAGAAGATGTGGTCCTGACCATCCAGGGAGAAAATGTGGGGTATTCAAGTGTGGTGGTTCATGAAAACGACGGACCAACCTCCTCTTCGGTGTCCCTGGATTTGTCCTCGACAGTGTCCCCCTCGAGATCTTCAGCTGACGGGACTACGAGCGCCACATTCGAATTGAAGGACGTGCAATTTGACACCAAGAAAAGCGAACTTTCGAGGCGAGCAGAGATCACGCTGCATGCGCTCGCCAACCACCTCGAACGGCATCCACCATTGAACTTGAACATCGATGGCCACACCGACGATGTTGGTGAGGCTGAGGACAATTTGGCCTTGAGTCGGTTGCGTGCGGAGAGGGTCAAATCGTTTTTGGTTCAATGCGGTGTGGACTCCCAACGCTTGACTGCACAAGGACACGGGGAATCCCAACCCAAAACGTCCAACGACTCCCCAGAAGGGCGAAGCATCAACCGACGTACGGAGTTTCGCTGGGTCGACTGACACGACACGAACGCGGCCCCATTTTGTGTGAAAGTGGGGCGCTTTGAGGTGCGAAATCTGCACGGAATCGCGTTGAAAACCATCGCCGCCCCCCTCTTTTGACCGCGTGTGACGAGGGTAGCTTTGAAGGAACATGCGCGAATCCATGCAAACCATGCACCCACTTCTTTATTGCTCTGCCCTGTTAGGGGTTGTCGCCCTGTCCTCCCAGACCTCCTGGGGCCAGTGGTCGGAGGCCACCAACCCGCATCACCTGGAACACGAACGGGCCGTCGAGGCGTTTGAAAACCACCAATACGCGCTGGCGCTGCACACGTTTGAATCCCTGATGTCTCAGGCCTCGAGCGCCTCGAGCGACGCCTATGTGGAAGCCAACTATTACGCTGCCATGAGTGCGCTCGCCTTGTACCACCGCGACGCCGTGTACCGTGTGGAGTCGTTTGTCCAGAACTTCCCTGAAAGCCCCTTGGCTTTGGAGGCGCGATGGGAGTTGGCCAACTACCACTACAAACGCAAGAACTATTCCACCGCTGCGGAGGCGTTCAACGCCATTCGAGTCAGGGATTTGTCCAAGCCCCGTCGCAACGAGTACCGCTTCAAGTTGGGACACTGTCTCTTTGAGCGCGAGGAATACGAGAAGGCGCGTGTGCCCCTGTACGAGGTGCTTGAAGTGGAAGGTGAATTCCAATCTGCGGCCCAGTACTATTTCTCCCACATCGCCTACCTGAAAGGACAGCCTCAGGTGGCCTTGGATGGATTTGAAAGAATTGCCAACGACCCCGATTTCCAGGAATTGGTGCCCCTCTACATCACGCAGTTGTATCATGCACTGGGACAATGGGATCGCCTCAAGGAGTACGCGCCGCCCTTGTTGGACGAGTCCAGTGGGCTCGACGAAGAAAGCGTGGCCGAAGTCGCCCATTTGCTTGGGGACGCCTGGTACCGCGATGAGGACTTTGAAACGGCCTCTCCTTATCTCGAACTCGCTTGGGAAGGCACGGATGGCCCTGGCCGCAACCCCGAATTCGCGTACCAAGTGGGCTACACCCGTTACCGTCTCGGCGAATGGAGAGGCGCCTTGGACTGTTTGCCCTTGGCCACCTACGGCGAGGATGAATTGGCCCAAAACGCAGCCTATCACATGGCCGATTGCTACCTCGAGATGGGCGACCGTGCCCGCGCCAAACAGGCCTTCAAGACCGCCGCGACACCGGAGTTTGACCTGGACATCCAGGAGGATGCCTTTTTCCACTACGCCAAACTCGCCTACGAGCTGTCGTTCAACCCCTTCGACGACGCCATTGTCGCGTTTGAAACCTACCTCGAACAGTTTCCCTCTTCGCCTCGCCGAGACGAAGCCTATCGGTTCTTGTTGCAAGTCCACATGACGAGCCGTGATTACGAGCGTGCCCTCAAAGCACTGGGCAACATCACCGATCCCGATGAAACAGTGCGGTCGGCGGCCCAAGTCCTCTCCTTCAACCGCGCGGTGGAACTTTTTCAAAACAACCAGCTTTCCCAATCCTTGACATTCTTCAAGCGTTCACGGGGATACAACGTCGACCCTCAGCTGCACGCGGAGACGTTCTATTGGGAAGGTGAGATCCTTTACAACAAGGGAAACTACAGCGGTGCGGCTGCGGCCTACGCGCAATTCAGCACCACGCCTGGCAGCTACCTCAGTGAGTTGCACAACGACGCCGACTATGCCCGTGGCTATGCACATTACAAGAGCGAGAAATACACCGACGCGCTGTCGGCCTTCCGTTCGTACCTCGAAACCCATCCCGACGACGACCCTTCCCGCATGCGCGACGCCGAATTGCGCGCGGCCGATTGTTTCTACGCGCTCAAGTCGTTTGACCAAGCTGCCAAATACTACGACCGGGTGCTTGCAAGAGGGGTCAAGCCTCTGGATTACGCCCTGTTCCAACGTGCCATGTCGGCCAAGTTGGACGAGGATTTGGCGGGCCAACTTGGGCGCCTGAATCAACTGCTCTCCGACCATCCCAACAGCCGGTTGGTCGTCGAGGCCCTCTTCCAAGCAGGACGAACGCACATTGAACTCGGAGAACTCGAAGCTGCAGAGGCCAAGCTGCTGAGCCTTGTGGACGGTTACGGAGCCACGCCGCGTGCGAAGCAGGCCCTTGTGGAACTGTGTCTCGTGGGCGTGAAGCAAGGCCAGGAAGACAAGGTGTTGGCCTTGTGGGATCGCATTCGAAACGACTACGGCAACGACAACATTGCCGCCGATGCCTACAACATTGTCGAACCCTTGCTGATTCGCAGAGGCCTGCTCGACAATCTTCCCGCGGCCGTGGGGTTGGATGGCGCTGAAATCGAACAGCGCATTTTCGAATCCGCTTCCTACCTCGCGCTCGAAAACCGCTGTGACGAAGCGTTGCCAAGGCTGTCCGAATACATCCGCCAATACCCGGCTGGACTGTTCATCGGGGAAGCACAATTCTACTCGGGAAATTGTCAATTTGACCAAGGAAACACGGAGGCTGCCTACGACGCATACGTCGCCGTGCTCGCCATGCCTGCAGACGAGTTCACAGAAGCCTCCGCCGTGGGAGCCGCCACCATCGCATGGAATGCTGGCGAACATCGCGCAGCCTTGGGGCATTACGAAACCCTGGAAGAGGTCGCCATGCTTCAGACCAACCGTCTGGAAGCGGCCATTGGCCAAATGCGGTGCCACTACCTCCTTGGCCAAGAGAGCCAAGCAGCCGACTTCGCAGCACGTGTGATGTACGACCCTGCAACCCCGGACGACATCCGGAGAACGGCCAAGCTTTGGAATGCTCGCATCGCTTGCAACCAGGGGCGTCACAGCACCGTCCTTCAAGACCTCGATGAGCTCGTCACCTTTGGCGGAAGCGCAGGCGCCGAGGCCCAGTATCTCCTGGCCGAACACGCCTTCAACACGGAGAATTTCGACGGGTGCGAGAGCATGCTGTTTGGGTTGATTGAAACCTTCTACCAACAAGAAACGTGGCGGAACAAGGGATTCCTTCTCTTGGTGTCCACCTACATCGGTTTGAACGACCTGTTCCAGGCGCGTGCGACGGCGGAAAGCATTTTGGCCAATGTGTCTACCCCTGAAGTCCAAGAGGCGGTGTCAGACTTGCTCTTTGAGATCGATGCCCTCGAAGCAGCCCAAAACGCAGTCAACACCACCCCCGATGGCACCCCAGATGCCGACGCGGGCACTGGGACTGGCCAAGATTCCAACCAAGAACCCGAATCCAACGACGAATGACCTTCCCTTCGAACACCCCTCGCCTTTTGCTCGCGGCGACTTGCCTTTCCGTGGTGAGCATGACGGCTTCAAGTCAGGCTGACACTTTGGAGATGGACGTCACCTTTGTGGGAAGCCGTCAAATGGAAGTCCGCGACGCGGTCAAGCTCAACTCTTGGCCAGCGGCACGAAAACTCTCTTCCGAAAAACCCGAGTTGAATTATGAGTTGCTGTCCAAACGGCTGCAATTCGTGCCGACCATGACACCTGTGGAAGCCACACGGCTGCGCGTCGACCCCTCGTTGTCTCGCCTCTACCGCGGTTATGTGCGCGGCGCAGTGGGAACACGAGGCACGACGATGCTCGATGCCAGCTACACCGACCTCCGGTCACGTGATGGAAGCTGGGGCACCGCACTTCACCATGCGGCCACCAACAGTCCTTCCGCCCTGTTGACGGGCCGTCTCAATGACAACAGCCTCGACGCCTGGGCATCGCGGTTCATCGGCAAGGAAAAAGTATCCGTGCAGGCCCACGCCGGACGCAATCAAATCCTGCTCTATGGCTTCGACAGCCTCGGTGTGGACACGGGATTCACGCCTGTGGAAGCGCCTGCCGTGGTTTGGTCTCGGGCCCAGGTTCAAGCCAACTTCAAAAGCCACCACAAGGACAGCACGGCCTTCAACCACTCGGCCGACGTGTCAGTGGGATGGCTTGGCAACGACCGCGATGTCCAAGAACGCAGTGTCCAAATCGACGCGGTCGGCACGAAGTTCTTTGGATCGCTGCGTGGCCAGTTTGAGATGAATGTCCAAATGGACCAATACGGCCTCGACACCGCAGCGACGTCCAACCAAGCCCTTGTGGCCTTCGAGCCGAGTGTGTCGACGCGGCGTGGTGCGCTCTCCGCCCGGGCCGGACTCGGCGTGGCCATCGACGCCGACCAACCGACGCGTGACGGCCTTGGCGAAGCCTTCCACCTCTACCCTCGCGCCGAAGTGTCGGTCAACCTGTTGCGCAATTTGTTTGTGCCCTACGCCTCGATTGGCGGCGAACTTCAAGCAAACAATTTCCATTCTTTGACGCAGGACAATCCGTTCTACGCACCGACTACGCTCACCACCACCTCGATCATCAACAACCAACCTGTCGACTTTCAAGGATTCAGAAGCACCAACAAGCGGTTGGCGCTCGAAGGTGGCATTCGAGGCACCGTGACCTCAGTGTTCCGCTTTCACGGTTACTTCAGCACGGCTCAATACGAGGACTTTGTGCTGTTCCGCCCCTCCTTTGATGTGGACACAACCTCATTCTCTGCGTTCCAAGCCGTCTACGACACCGTGGGCATCCGCACCTTGGGTGGAGAAGCCGCCTTTGATCTCGGGACGGCATGGTCGTTCGCAGGGGGGCTTCAGCTTCACCGCTACACGCTGCCCACCGAAGACCGCGCGTGGAACCTGCCCAACACCACCTGGAATGCCTCCGCCACCTACCGCTTGATTGAAGGCCTCAGCATCACCGCCAAAGCTCAGTACATCGGCGCGCGCGCTCTGTACAGTGAGGTTCAACCCACGGGCGGGGAATTCGAAGATTTGGGTCCCCTCAACGGCGCGGACGCGGCGTATGCCATTCAACTTCCGGGTGCTTTGGATCTGAATGTGACGGGCAACTACGCCTACAATGAACGGCTCGGAGGGTGGCTGACCTTCGCCAACATCACCAATGCCAAATACGCCACCTGGGGCGGTTTCCCCGTACAGGGCTTCCAGGTTTTGGGAGGGGTGCACTACGCCTTCTGACAAACTATCCACAATCCTGTGAAAACCCCGGTTTTTTCGTTGAAAAATCGGGGTTTTTCATGCCCCAAATGGGCCACCCCAAGGGGGGCTTCCACCCTACCTTCACGGGTAGAATTTTTTGAGATGTCAGAAGAGAACAAGAAAGCTGGGCAAACGGGATATGACGCCAGTCAGATCCAGGCCCTGGAGGGAATGGAACACGTGCGGATGCGCCCATCGATGTACATCGGTGACGTCGGCGTCCGAGGATTGCACCACCTGGTGTACGAGGTGGTCGACAACTCCATTGACGAGGCCCTCGCCGGCCACTGCGATACAATCACGGTGACCATCACGGAAGGAAACGGCATTCGTGTCACCGACAACGGTCGAGGCATCCCCGTCGACATGCACGAAAAGGAAGGCGTGAGCGCCCTTCAGGTGGTCATGACCAAGATTGGTGCGGGTGGCAAGTTTGACAAGGACGCGTACAAAGTCTCGGGCGGTTTGCACGGGGTCGGTGTGTCCTGCGTGAACGCCCTCTCCACCATGTTGCGCGCCGAGGTGCATCGCGGTGGCAAAGTCTACGAGCAGGAATACGCCCGAGGCAAAGAGCAATACGCGGTGCGTGAAATCGGAACGACCGACAAGCGCGGCACGACCGTGGAGTTCCAACCAGACCACGAAATTTTTGAGACCCTCGTCTACAGCTACGACACCCTCGCCGACCGCATGCGCGAGCTCTCGTACCTGAACCAGGGCATCATCATCACGATGACCGACGAGCGTCACACCGACGAGGAAGGCAATTTTGTCACCGAAACCTTTCACAGCACGGAAGGATTGAAGGACTTCGTGACCTACCTCGACGGCAACCGCGAAGCGATCATCCAAGAAGTGATCCACATGAGCGGCGAACGCAATGGCGTGCCTGTGGAGGTCGCCATGACGTACAACAATTCCTTCTCTGAAAATCTCTTCTCCTACGTCAACAACATCAACACCCACGAGGGCGGCACGCACCTCACGGGTTTCCGTCGAGGGTTGACCAACACCTTGAAAAAGTACGCCGACAGCAGCGGCATGTTGGACAAGTTGAAGTTTGACATCAGCGGCGATGATTTTCGCGAAGGCTTGACGGCCGTCGTGAGTGTGAAGGTTGCGGAGCCTCAGTTCCAAGGCCAAACCAAGACCAAGCTCGGCAACGCCGAGGTGAGCGCCCCTGTCAGCCAGGCCGTGAGCGACATGCTCGAGGCTTACCTCGAGGAAAACCCCAACGACGCAAAGACCATTGTTCAAAAGGTCATCCTCGCGGCCCAAGCGCGCCACGCAGCCCGCAAGGCCCGCGAAATGGTCCAACGCAAGACCGTCATGGGGGGCAGCGGCCTTCCCGGAAAGCTGGCCGATTGTTCAGAGAAAGATCCCGCATTGTGCGAGCTCTTCCTGGTTGAGGGTGACTCGGCAGGTGGAACGGCCAAGCAAGGTCGTGACCGCAT
>CBFHRO010000050.1:0-15412 GCA_965658245.1 uncultured Flavobacteriales bacterium | reverse complement strand
GGTGGAAGCGCTGGATGGCGTGATTCAACACGCGATGTACGGCGCGATGAAGGCGGACGATGCCAAGGCGCTGGTGCGCCACCACACGACGCACCACTTCCACCAGTTTGGGGTGGTGTGAAGGGCCGAATGGGTGGTTTTAGCTCCGCGTCTTGGGCCCAAACGCCAAGTCGCCCGCGTCGCCGAGGCCTGGCACGATGTAACCGTGCTCGTTGAGGTCGGGATCCATCCCTCCCAAAATGAATGACGTCCCCTCTGGCAGCCACTTCTGTGTGTTGGCCAAGCCTTCTTCGCTCGCAATGGCGGCGAGGACGTGGACCGAAGCAGGCACACCGGTTTCGCACAACGCGTCGTAGGCGGCTTGCAACGAAGCGCCCGTGGCCAGCATGGGGTCGATGAGCACAAGTGCGCGGCCTTCCATGGCGGGGGCGCCGAGGTATTCGATTTCAATGTCAAATCCCGCATCGTGGTGCTTTCGGTACGCCGACACAAACGCCGAGTCGGCGCGGTCCCAAACATCAAGCACCCCTTGGTGCAAAGGCATGGCTGCTCGGAGGATGCAGGCCATCACGGGTTGATGGGCAGGGATGTCTTCGGTGGCGGTGCCAAGAGGCGTGGTGCACGTGGCCTTCGCCATCGGCCACGATTGGGCCAAGGCGCTGCCCAGTTCGCGCCCCATCCGCTGCATGTTCCAGCGAAAGGCCGCGCGGTCTTCGTGACGGGAGGCGTCGCGCAGGTTGAGCAGCAATTGGCCTGCCATGCCGGGCGCGCGGTTCAGGATGTGGGTCGTGGATGCCATGTGTCGAAAGTAACGCTCAGAAGGGCCGAGGTCCGCGGCTCATGAAAACAGCTCGCCTTGGGCAGCGGCGCGCAGGTCGGTGGGCGCCTGAACCTCAAGTCCGGCGTGCTGCTTCACGAGTCGTGCGAATTGCCGGCAAGTGTCCGGGGTGTGGATGCTGTCCGGTTGGTGGACGAGCAAGTGAAATTCGGTGAGGCCTTGGTTTTTCCAGTCGGCGATTCGCTGGGCCCATTGCGCGAGTCGCGCCTCGTCGGACGCGTGCCCTTCGTAGCCTCCAAACCGGACAAGGACAAACGGGGCCGTCACCCGCATGTGCAAGGCGTCCCTGCGCCCCGCCGTGTCGCTGATCACCGCGCCCATGCCAAGGTCGCGCAGCCGCGCCCACATCTCCTCGGCTTGCGCGCCTCCTTCAAACCATTCGGGGTGCCGAAACTCCACCGCCACCCGAAGCTCCCGAGGCCATTTCTCCAGGTAGGTCGCCATGGCGGCGGCATGCTTGGGCGCAAAGTGGGGAGGGAGTTGGATGAACGCGGGGCCGAGTTTGTCTCCGAGGGCCAAGAGCCCATCAATGAAGTCGTCGGTGGGCCCGTTGCAGTCATTGAAGCGGCGGAAGTGGGTGATGATTTGGGGGAACTTGGGACAAAACGTAAACCCCTCTGGCATCGCGGCCGCCCACTCGGCCATGCGGTCTGTGGGGTGGATGCGGTAGTGGGTGGCGTTGAATTCCAAGGTCCCAAACTGCCGACCGTAATGCCCCGGCCACGTGCGCTGGGGATCTTTTTCCGGGTACACCAACCCGCGCCAGTCCCGGATGGTCCACATCGTGCCCCCAGCCCGCACCACCGTCGTTCCTTTCTCTCGGCCAGCGGGAACGGCATCCGCAAGGCGGAAGCCTGCAGGCGGCGTGGGGTGGACCCAATCCAGCCCTTCGGGTGCGGTATCGAGTTTGCCAAACTTCACCCTCCGAATCTACAACGCCCGACAACCGCGAAGCATGGTCTGGCGCACACAAAACACGCTCCACATGGAGTGGCATACGTCGCACCTTGGCAGGGCATGAATCTGGGATGGGGATTGGGGCGATGCTGGGGTTGTGGGGAACCCTTGGTGCCCAATGAGGTGGCAGGGGTGTGCCCACCGTGCCGATGGGCTTGGCCCAGCGTGCCCGGCAGCGAGGCGGTCCAACGACTCGCGCGGGAACGGGTGGGGAGCACAGTCTTTGGGGTGGGGTTTCGGTTGCGACCAGACACGCACCGCGTGGTGCATCGCGTGAAGTACGGGGGGTTCCCGAGCCAGGGCCGCGCCTTGGGCCAATGGATGGCCCAAGGGTGGCCCGCCCCTCCGGGGGATGTCGTGCTCGTCCCGGTGCCGCTGCATTGGCGACGGCTTGTGCGCCGCGGCTTCAATCCGCCCCAAGCCTTGGCGGAGGGGCTGGCCACGGGGTGGGGCTGTGAGGTTCAACCCAAGCTCTTGGGCAGGCTCAAGCACCGCGTATCCCTCACAAGCGCCACCCGCGCGGCCCGTCAATCGGCCCTTCGCGAGACGTTTGGGGTGAAGAAGCAGGAAGGCTTGCCGGGGCAGGTGATTTTGGTGGATGACGTGTTGACGACAGGCGCGACATTTCGGGCATGTCAACAGGTGCTCGGGGCTCAGAGTGTGGAGGTTTTGGGTGGGGTGTGGCTGGCCATGGGGTGATGGGGTTGGAGAGGTCGATGGCGTGTGGTTGGCAGCAGGGGGAGGCGTACTTTTGGGCTGTGGCGCACGACCTCCCCATTGACATGACGTTGCCGCGCGCTTTGCGCTTGCAGCAACTCGTCCAGCCCCTCCAGGCCTTGATGGAAGGCGAGCACTCTGGATGGGCCAATTTGGCCAATGCGGCAGCGGCGGTGTTTTCAGCTACTGGATGGCATTGGGTGGGGTTCTACGTGGTGGATCAAGCTGAAGACAATTTGGTTCTTGGCCCGTTTCAGGGTCCGGTGGCATGCACCCGACTGTTTCGCGGCAAAGGCGTGTGCGCCGCGGCGTGGGAGCACAATCAAACCCAAGTCGTGCCCAACGTCCACGACTTTCCTGGCCATGTGGCGTGCAGTTCTGCAAGCCTCAGTGAGGTTGTCCTTCCCGTCCGCGATGCAGCGGGTGAGGTGGTGGCGGTGTGGGACATCGACAGCGCGGCAGCGGACGATTTCTCCGCGGCCGATGTGGAGGCCTTGGAGGCGTTGACGGCGTTGATTTCAAAGATGTGGGACGCATGGACGTGGACGCGATGAGGAGGCTCGTCTCATGGAACCTCGGAGCACTTCGTGCGCGCGGGGCATTGGGGCTTTTTGTGGTGCTTCTCGTCGCGGGATGTGCCCAAGTCGGTTCCCCAACAGGCGGCCCCAAAGACGAAACGCCCCCCGCGCTCCTCTTGGCCACGCCGCCGATAGGTGCCACAGAAGTCATGCCCGACCGGCTGGTGTTGGCATTTGACGAGTACGTCAAGGCAGGCCAATGGCGTCCCCAGTTGCTGGTGAGCCCCCCGTTGGAAGGCCCCATGGACCTGGTTGTTCGTGGCCGCGAAGTGGAGCTCTCGTGGGAAGGTGCGTTGAAAGAAAACACGACCTACGTGTTCCAATTTGGGGAGGGCATTGTGGACGTCAACGAAGGCAATCCCGCCGAGCAACTGGTGCACGCCTTTTCCACGGGAACCGCACTGGACACCCTCGCGATTGAGGGGGTGGTTCGTGACGCGATCGACGGCTCGCCGTCCAAAGGCATGCGTGTGATGCTTTACCCCGAGGACCTCCCGCTTGACAGCATTCTCGCCGGCGTGTCACCACAATTTGTGGGGACCACCGACGGTGCAGGCGCTTTTGAAGTGGGCTACTTGCCTGACGGCAATTTCCGTCTCATGGCAGTCGAGGACGCCAACAGGAACTATGCCTGGGATGCCGGTGAGCGCGTCGCAGTGGGGCCGACGGCGGTCACGGCAGGAGACACGACGTTGTGGGAACTTCGCTCGGGGAACACCGAGGGTCCCCGGGCGCCCTACCTCTCTGAGGCACGTTGGGATTCCACAGGGTACGCGTTGTGGACCTTGAGCGAGCCCTTGGAGGCCAACGATTCGTTGTCTTGGGCCGATTCTTGCGGCGTGACTTTGTTGGAGTTCGACAGGAATCGCATTCATGCTTGGGGATGGACGGTGGACAGCACGGCACCGCGCTTGGTGTGGCATCACGCCCCGGTTTGGGCTGCAGGCGAATGGACCACCGACACCATGGATGTGCCGGCCCCACGCTGGACACCGACGGAGGCGTTGGAGCTGGTGGCCAAACCGCTTGGCAAGCGCCTCCCCGGTGAGCGGCCCACCATCACGTGGTCGGCTCCGATTTCAGGGGTGGACACGTCACAAATGGCACTTCGTGTGGACAGCGTGCCTGTTCCCGTGTTGGTGGAATCGCGGTGGCCATGCATGCGGTTTGCACTCACCAACGAGGCCTGTGTGAAGGCAGGAGTTCAGGTGTCGCTGACCATGTTTCCCGGGGCGTTGGTTCGCGCGGGCGCAGGTGTGGACCCTGGTGCTGACGGCGATGCGGAGCGGTTCCCCGAGGACACCTTGGAGTTGGCATGGAGCGTGCAGCCGCAAGACGCTCTCTCTGAATGGATTCTCCACCTCGAGGGCGTCGGGTGTGCAGGATTGGTCGAGCTGACGGACAATCAAGGAACGCGGTTGGATGCGCTGGCCGTGAAGGGCGACACCACCCTGAGGTGGACGAGCCTGTCTCCCGGGAAAGTGAGCGCAACATGGTGGGGAGACCTCGACGGCGATGAGGTTTGGCGGAGCGTGGACGTGCCCACGTGGCGCGTGCCCGAGCCCGTGCTCAAGTTGCCTGCAGAGGAGCTGCGGCCCAATTGGGTCTTGGAAACGACGTGGACGTTGGATGCTGCAGCGTGCGGCACCGCCTCTGCACCGAGGGGGGAGGCCCCTTAAGTGTTGATGTCGAGGAAGCGCTTGACGCTGTCCAAGGACCCAAACACCACCAAGGTGTCCGTGGCCTCAATGGTCGTGTCGGGCTTGGGCACCCCCAAGATGTGCTCCCGGACACACGGTGCGCCGTCTTCCCCCACCTCCTCAAACTCCCGTCGAATCGTGATCAGGCGCAGCTCGTAGCGGTTGGCCAGTTCCAAGTCGGCGAGTTGCCGTCCATGGCAGGCGGCCGGCGCTTTGAGCTCGGCGATTTCGTAATCGTCTGGCAGAGACAGGAATCCCCGAATGTTGGGGTTGATGAGGCGTTCGCTCACCACTTCCGCAACCTCGCTTTCAGGGCTCAAGATTTCCGTCGCACCCAAGCTGCTCAAGATGCGCTCCTGGTTGGCGTCGTTCGCCCGGACGATCACCCGTGGCAATCCAAGGTCGAGCAAGTTCAGTGTGGTCAACACGGTCGCTTCGAAGTTCTCGCCAATGGCCACGACGGCTGCGTCGAGGTCTTGAACGTGCTGGGCGAGGAGCGCTTTTTTGTCCGTGGAGTCCAACGTCACGGCCAAGCTCACCTCCTCTTTGAGCAACTCCGATCGGTCGGCGTCGGCATCAAAGGTGAACACCTCCGCACCGCGACGGGCGAGGGACAAGGCGATTTGGGTGCCGTAACGGCCTGCGCCAAACACTGCAAAACGGGATCGTGCCATGTCACAAAGGACGAAAGAAATGCCTACAAATCCGTCAAGCGCGCCCCGCGAGTTCCGTGAGGCCAGCTTCCAAAACGTGGCTGAATCGCACCATGTCTTCAAAGCTGTTGTAGAGCGGCACCGGGGCCATGCGGATGACCGCAGGCTCTCGCCAGTCGACCACCACGCCATGCGCCATCAGGTGGTCAAACAGCGACCGACCGTACCCATGGGCCACCACGCTGAGCTGGCACCCTCGGGCTCGCGGGTCCGTCGGGGTCAAGATTTCGAGTCGGGCACCTGTGCGCTCGGCCACGATGTGAACGAGTGTTTCGAGGTGGGCTGTCAAGCGCTTCGAACGCGCCACCAAGGCCTCCATGCCCGCCTCTTGGAACAGGTCGAGGGACACCTTGTGGACCGCCATGTTCAAGACGGGGGCGTTGCTCATTTGCCACGCCTCGGCACTGGGCATGGGCACAAACTCGGGGTCCATTTTGAAGCGGCTCTCGGCGTCGTGGCCCCACCACCCTTCAAGGCGGCGCATGGCCGTGCCTGTGCCGTCGGTCTGCCTCACATGGCGCTCGTGGATGAACACCCCAGAGACGGCACCAGGGCCTGAGTTGAGGTACTTGTAGCTGCACCAGCACGCAAAGTCGACGCCCCAGTTGTGGAGGTCGAGGTGGACGTTGCCCATGGCATGTGCGAGGTCAAACCCACACGTCGCACCCACCTCATGCGCGGCCGCGGTGATGGCCTTCATGTCGTGCAATTGTCCGGTGTAATAGTTCACCCCACCGATCATCACCGTCGCCAATTCCTCTCCCGCATCCTCGATGGCGCGAAGCACATCTTCGGTGCGCAACAGGTGCTCCCCGTCGCGTGGGGAGAGTTCGATGAGGTCTTCGTCAGGATTGCCGCCGTGCAATCGGATTTGACTGCATAACGCATAGCGGTCGCTGGGGAAGGCCTTGGCCTCGCACAGCAACTTTCGCCTTGTGCCCTTGGGCTGGTAAAAGCTGATGAGAAGCAGGTGCAGGTTGACGGTGAGGCCATTCATCGCCACGACTTCGTGGGGCTTGGCGCCAGTCAAATGACACAAGCCATCCACAAACCGTTCGTGGTAGCTGACCCAAGGATGGCGACCTTGGAAATGCCCTTCGACACCCCACTTCGCCCAATCGTCGAGCTCGATCTCCAACGCGGCTTTGGCATCCTTGGGTTGAAGCCCAAGGCTGTTGCCGGTGAAGTACATCGTGTCGGCGCCGTCGTGCTGCGGAATGTGGAAGCGCGACCGAAATCGGCTGAGCGGGTCCGCAGAATCCAATTCGCGGGCCGCCTCGAGGGTGGGGAGCTCTCTCATGCTGGGCTAATTTCGCACTGAAATGGCAACGACCCTCCAACGCTCCTCTTCTGCGGCTTTGTTCGACAAGGCCCAAACCCTGTTTCCCGGCGGTGTGAACTCGCCAGTGCGGGCTTTCAAATCCGTGGGCGGCACGCCTTTGTTCGTGGACAAGGGGCAAGGCGCCCACATTTGGGATGCCGACGGCAACGAGTTCATCGACTTCTGCTGCTCCTGGGGTCCGCTCATCTTGGGCCATGCGTATCCCGCGGTCGTGGACCGCGTCACGGCCACATTGGCCAACGGCACCTCCTTCGGCACGCCGACGCGCCTTGAAAACGAGCTTGGAGAATTGATTCTGTCCAACCACCGGTACGCCGACCGCATTCGCTTTGTGTCGTCAGGCACGGAAGCGGCCATGTCTGCCATCCGATTGGCGCGTGGCGTCACGGGCCGCGACAAAATCATCAAGTTCGACGGGTGCTACCACGGCCACGTCGATGCGTTGCTCGTGAAGGCAGGCAGTGGCTTGGCCACCCTCGGCACGTCTTCCTCCGCGGGCGTGCCCGAAGCATACGCCCGCGAAACCCTGGTCCTTCCGTTGAACGACCTCGATGCGCTTGAGGCGTGCATCGCCGAGTACAAAGACCAAATCGCGGTCGTCGCCATCGAACCCATCCCCGCCAACAACGGCCTCCTGATCCAGGATGCCGACTTCTTGCGGGAGGTGCGTCGCATTTGCACGCGAGAGGGCATTTTGCTCCTGTTCGACGAAGTCATCAGCGGTTTTCGCGTGGGATTTGAAGGCGCCGCGGGCCTGTACGACATCCAGCCGGACGTGTTGGCGTTTGGCAAAATCATCGGCGGCGGCCTCCCCGTGGGCGCCTACGCCGCGAGTGAGGAAGTCATGAAGCACGTCGCGCCGTCCGGCCCGGTGTACCAAGCCGGCACGCTCAGCGGCAACCCCGTGGCCATGGCAGCGGGGGTCGCACAGCTCACGGAGTGCTTGAAGCCTGGTTTCTACGAGGACCTCGACCGCAAGGCCGCCCGGCTGGTCGACCCCATTGTCGCCCATGCCCAAGCCAAGGGTTACAGTTTCAACATCTTCCGCCGGGGCAGCATCTTCTGGCTGGCGTTCTCGGATGCGGTGCACATTCGCCGGAGCGACCAAATCGATTCTGACAGCATGGCCTATTTCAGCACGCTGCATGCGGCCTTGCTCGAACGCGGCATCTACCTCGGCCCCTCAGGCTACGAGGTGGGATTCGTCTCGGCGGCGCACACGGATGCGGATTTGGACCGGGCGTCGGAGGCCTTCATCGAAGCCCTTGACCTGGCCTTCGCGTAAGCTTTAAGGACACGCCGTCCCGAAGTTGGAGAGGATGCCTTCGAGCAGGTCCTGCACGTTCACGCTGCCGTCGCCGTTGATGTCGGCGGTGCAGTTTTCGGCGCATCCGAAGTCTCCCAAGAAAATCAACATGTCCCCAATGACGATGAAACCGTCACCATCCAGGTCCGCAGGGCATGTGTCGGTGCCCGGGTCGACATCGCAGGTGATGTAGGTGACGCCGTCGCCGTAAAACGTGGCGGCGCGGTCAAACGCATCCAAGCCGATTTCGATGCCCATCAAACGTCCAGGCACATCGTCGAAGAAGGGGTGGATGCCGCCGTAAATGCGGGACAAACTGCACTCGTCCGACGCGTCGCGGTACGTGGCCCACTGCAGCTCCACGTCCACGCTCGGGCCGTCTTCAAACACCAAGAACTCGTTGGCAGGCGCGAGGAACGTGCCCATGCCACCGGGGAAGTAGGCATCGCCTGTGAAGGCGGTCAAGACTTCGGCTGCCGCACGTGAGAACGTGCTGTGCCCACTGACGTATCCGGCAAATGGCGGGCTGACAAACGAAGGACGCTGGTAAGGTTCCCAAGATTCGGCGAGGACCCACCCCACACCTGCAAAGTCGGTGTCGACGTTGTTGATGGCCGCACTGCCTTGCCATGCCCACAACTTGATCTTGCCCACGTTGGCCCCGAAGGCGCCAGCAAGGGCGTCGCCAGGCTGCACGGTTTCGATTTTGCCGGGGATCAAGGGCAGGCCGCCGGGATGGTAGTTCGATGCGGCAGGGTCTGTGCGCTGGCCGAGTTCCGCCATGGCACGGATGGCGGTGATGGGGCGGGAAGAGTCGTACCACCCTTTGGCCCCCCAAGCAGCGATGGCGCAATCATGCATCGCGGCTCCCATGGCGAGGTAGGCTTTGACGTCCCATTCCAAATCGCCCAGGATGTCGCCCTGACCTTGGTACTGTTTCACCAAGTCGGGATGGTCGCTGACGTAGTTCAAGATGGTGAACCAGTGGCCGGGAGGGGTCTCTGAGTCGGGACCGTCCGCCCAAAACTCAGCCAACACTCGCGTGTAGTCGCCCCGAGGGACCATGTTGGGCGCGTAAGCCTGTCCCGTGGCGGGGTTGACACCGTGCCCGGGACTCGGAGAGCCTCCGTTGTCCGCGTCGTAGAGCGAGGCGTACGTTTCAAGGGTCGTGGGGTAGGAGTCGCGGTTCCCGCTGGAGGCGGGGCTGATGTCCCACATCACGCCATCGGTGGGGTCCAAAAGCCCCGACCACAAGGCCACCATCGCGTGGCCGTCGGAGTAGATGTCGGAAGTGCCGGAACCGTCCATGGCGTGAAGGGCGGGCACCCCTGGATCGTGGTACACTTTGTACTCGAAGCCGTCGCGGGTGTAGGACGTCAAGTCCTCGTCGGAGAGTGCCCACGAAGTCACCTGACCCCATTCTGGGGACAGGAAGGGCGGCGTTTCTCCGGGAATGGGGTTGCCACTTTGGTCAATGAACAAGTCGAGGGTCAGGGGCTGCCACCGGTTCATGTCCTGCACGGTGGCGTTGCCAGGCAAGTCCACAATCAACGAGGGGTTGGAGGGTTCATACACCGTGTTGGCAAAGTCGTTTTGCTCGTTCGATAGGTCTTGCAACCCAAATGCAATGATTTGCGCCGCCAAGTGATTGCCCAAGGCGCGGCCATCGCCTGTGCTGTAGTCCGTGCTTGTGAAGTTCGTGTCGTAGCCGAGGGTGGCCATGTGGTTGTCGTATCCCAGCAACAGGTTGGTGGCCTGTGGCGCGTTGGCAAATCGGTGACGCAGGAGGCGGTACATGCCGTAGGCGATGGCCTCATCACGCGTTTCTTCGACCGTGGTTGCGGGGGTGAAGGCGTCGAAGTCGGCCACAAAGCCGCCGAGGTCTTGGCCCAAGAAGGCGGGACATGCCGTGGGGTCCATGACGGCCCACGCGTCCCACATGAGCATGGAAGAATGCCATAGGTTTCGGGCGTGCACGGTGGGACGTGCAAAATCTCCGCGGATGCTTTCGAGAAGCAGGTCGTTCCACTGCCGCGCCATGCTGTGTCCCGTGTTCACCTCGGGGAAAGTGGTTTCTTCCTCGCAGTCGGGGCTGGGGTTGGTGGGGCAAACGTCGCATGCGTCGGGGATGCCGTCCAAATCGAAATCCGCAGAGCTCGCTGCGAGCGCGCAGTTGTTGGACATGATCACGTCGTATCCTGCACATTTCCCACTCAGGATGTCCACCAGTCCGTCGTTGTTGATGTCGAGCAACGCCACGTCGTAGCTGTTGGTGACCCAATCGAATCCAATGTTGCTGTAGGGGTCTAAGAACGTTCCGTTGTCGTTTTCATAGATGGCCATGCGCCGGCTGCTGTTGCAGGGCGGGATGTCCACATCCACGTCGGAGACGACCACGTCGAGGTCGCCGTCCAAATCAAGATCCGCCGCGTGCACGTTGCCCCCAAAACCGTTGGAAGAGCTGAAATTGAGGTTGACGGTGTTGAACCCGAGGCTGACGTCGGGAGTGTGGGATGTGGCGGTCAAGATCTTGTCCGCACCGTCGTCCACCACGTAGAGGTCAAGAAGCCCGTCGCCGTTGAAATCCACCACTTCAAACATGTACGGAGACGCGCTTGGCACGAGGTTTTGCCACGTCGGGAAGTTGCCCGTGCCGTCGTTGAAGAGCACGATGACGCCTCGGGAATTCCATGGGAACACGTCGTAGAGGGTGGTGTTTTTCACGATGTCCAAATCGCCGTCGCCGTCCATGTCGTGGATTTGGCCTGCCGTCCCAAACGCACTGTTCAGCAGGTCACCCGCACGGGAAGCGCCTTCGTCGGTGAAGTGGCCGGTGCCATCGTTGATGAGCAGGAAATCCTTCGCAGTGCCGCCTCCGCTGTTCACGCGGTAGTTCACAAAGTAGAGGTCCTGTGCACCGTTGCCCGTCAGGTCGCCCGCCCACACTGCACAAATGAGCGGCTGGTCGCTGACGAGTGTGGGGAAGCGCGCGTCGGAATCGTCCGCCAAGCCCAACCAATTCCCGTCGGCGTCCTCGCCGAGGTTCATGTACAACATGGGTTGCTGGTTGAACGTGTTCACGATGACCACGTCGTCCCACGCATCGCCATCCACATCCACGACATGGATGTCTCTCGCGAAGCTGGGACTGGAGATGAATTCAGGTGCCAGCTCGGCGGTCATGTCGACCAGAACACCTTCTTGGTTGATCAGCAACAAGTCGGATTTGGGCGGCTCGGTGGCAGCAGAAAAGGGCTCTTTTCGCACCACGATGACGTCGGTCCACCCGTCTTTGTTGAGGTCTGCAGGCCAAATGTCTTTTTCCTCGTCGTCGGCATTGGCGACGCTGGTGAGCACGAGGCGTTCATCGGTTTGGATGTCCCATTCGAGCCATTGCGCATCGGAGAAGAAGGGTGTCCCGCCGAGAAGAAGGAAGCCCAAGAGGAGGGGAAGACGTGGCATGCGATAACGGTCTAGCTATTCAACAGGGTTGGAACATCACGGTCCCAATGCATTCAACTTACGACAATTTTGGGGATTCGTTTGGTCCTGCTGCGACGATGAACGCTCACCCTCGCAGCACGGGGGCCAACAAAAGGAGCACGAGATACAACGCCAGCAAGACGAGATACGGCATCACCAAAATGCCGTCCAGCTTCCAGCCCGTAAAGTGTTCACGTTCATGATCTTGCCCTTGAAGGGCAGGGAGCGCATGCGCGGGACGAATCATCCACCAGGCCCAGAGGCTTTGGGCAAAGAGAACCGCGGGCCCCACGTCCAAAGGTCGGAGGCCGTTTTCGAGGAGCCGACCAAGCCACTCGCACAGGCTGAGGCCGGCAGCGGCAAGCAGGAGAAGGCGGGCCCAAGCCAGAACCCGCTCCGGTGTCATGACCATGGGAAGGGTGGTCATGTGGTCGCGGTCGACGTGGAGGTCTCGGATGTCAAAAGGCAAAGTCAGCCCCGCGATGAACATCGCGCGCTGCAGCCACAGCGCAGGATCGATGCCAAGCACGGGGTGGTGGGTAGTCGCGGTGGCCCAAACCACAGCAATGAGCGGGATTTTGAGCCACGTGACCTTGCGCAATCCGCCGCCCATGCCGGGCATCAGCGCGTAGGCCAAAGACGCGAGGCCCACCCCTGCCACGACGGCCACCCGTCCGGCTTCCTCCCACCGAAGTTCCTCTGCGTAGGCCACGTTGAAGGTCACCCACGCCACGGTCCAGCACGCGACCATCATCCACTTCCAGCGGTCCCAAAAAGCCCGCCTCAGGCCCGGCATGGTGTTTGGATGCCGGGTGTGTTTGATCGCCCGCTGCACAGTGTAGCCGAGTCCCGTAGAAAGCCCCACCCACGTGGCGACCCACATGCCCCCACGCTCCAGTGGAGAGCCGTCCACGCACCACAACCAACTGAAGGTCGTGGTCACAAACGCGCCGAGGGCAATCCAAACGTGCGTGAAAGAGAGCAGCCGCATGGGGCAAAGTTCGCCTCCCGTGACCTCGGATGCGGGGTTGGTGGACGGGATGTTGATGCTTTGGGGTGGTGAGGTAGAACCCCCGGCGTATTTTTGCGCTTTCTACGGAACCGTTGCACGCCACATTTTTCTGATTCTCATGAAGATTGGAAGTTTTGTTTCCCGCCATTTGGGTCCCCGCATGGGAGACCAAAATGCCATGCTACGCACCATCGGCGCACCCTCTCTTGACGACCTCATTGAACGCACCGTTCCCGGAGCCATCCGGTTGCGCGAACGTTTGAGCGTGTCGAAGGCTTTGACGGAAAGCGAGTACCTCGAGCACATCGCCGGCCTCGCCGCCCAGAACACCGTCTTCCGCAACTACATCGGCATGGGCTACTACCCCACCGAAGTGCCCAGCGTGATTCGTCGCAACGTCCTTGAAAACCCGGGATGGTACACGGCGTACACGCCTTACCAAGCCGAGATCGCGCAGGGCCGCCTTGAAGCTTTGCTCAACTTCCAAACCATGGTCATGGACCTCACGGGCATGGAAGTGGCCAACGCGTCGCTGCTCGACGAGGGCACCGCAGCCGCAGAGGCCATGGCGATGCTTTTTGCCGCGCGTCCACGTCCCCAAGTCAAGGCGGGCAAGAACCGATTCTTGGTCGACGAGGCGGTCTACCCCCAAACGTTGAGTGTCCTGCGCACCCGCGCGGCGCACCTCGACATCGACATGGCCGTGATGACCCGTGAGGAGATGCGCGGCGCGGTGGAAGCCGACGATGTCTTTGGTTGTTTGGTCCAATACCCCGACGCCAACGGAGAGGTGGAAGACATGACCGGGTTTGTGGAAGGCATGTCGGAGCGCGAGGTGCGCACCGTGTTTGCCGCCGATTTGATGGCGCTTCTCGTGTTGAAAAGCCCGGGTGCCATGGGCGCCGACGTGGTGGTGGGCAGCTCCCAACGGTTTGGGGTTCCCATGGGCTACGGCGGACCTCACGCCGCCTTCTTTGCGGCACGTGAAATGTTCAAGCGTCACTTCCCAGGCCGAATCATTGGCGTCTCCAAGGACCGTCTTGGCCAACCCGCCTTGCGCATGGCCCTCCAGACCCGTGAGCAACACATTCGCCGTGACAAGGCGACCTCCAACATTTGTACGGCCCAGAGCTTGCTCGCCGTGATGGCGTCCATGTACGCGGTGTACCACGGCCCTCAGGGCTTGCGCGCCATTGCAGAGCGGGTGCACACCTACACCCGCGCCTTGGCGCTCGCACTCGGTGCGTCCGACGGTTTGACCGTCGTCAACCAGTGCTACTTCGACACCTTGAAAATCCATGTGGCTGGTGGGGCAGATGCGATGAACTCACTTCGCGCCCGCGCAGAATCCAAGCGCGTCAACTTGCGCTACTTCGCCGACGGCGAACACGTGGGAGTCTCCCTCAACGAACGCACCAACACCGACGACTTCGCCACGTTGTGCTCCGCCCTCGGGGTGAGCCCCGTGCAGGGCGTGGAGTTTGATGCACCCTTCTTTGGCCCCATCGCCCGTGAGGTCGATTATCTGCATCACCCCGTCTTCAACCGCTACCGATCGGAAACCGAGATGATGCGGTACATCAAAAAGCTCGAGAACAAAGACCTCAGCTTGACCCACGCCATGATTCCACTGGGGTCATGCACCATGAAGCTCAACGCGGCCACGGAGTTGATTCCAATCACGTGGGCGTCGTTTGCAGAGTTGCACCCATTCTGCCCGCCCGACCAGGCGCGTGGCACCCGGGCCATGCTGGAGGAGCTGGAGCAGGACCTCGCCGAAATCACGGGATTTGCGGGCGTGTCCTTGCAACCCAACAGCGGCGCCCAGGGCGAGTTTGCTGGCTTGATGGTCATCCGTGCCTACCACGCCTCACGTGGGGAGTCGCACCGGAACATCTGCCTCATCCCCAACAGCGCCCACGGGACCAATCCTGCCAGCGCCGTGATGGCGGGCATGAAGGTGGTGGTCGTTGGATGCGACAAGCACGGCAACATCGACGTGGACGACCTCCGGGCCAAAGCCGAAGCGCACAGCACCAACCTCGGTGCCCTGATGATCACCTATCCCTCCACACATGGGGTGTTTGAATCGTCGGTTCTGGACGTGACAGAATTGATTCACGCCCACGGTGGACAGGTGTACATGGACGGCGCCAACATGAATGCCCAAGTGGGGCTGACCAGCCCGGGAATGATTGGTGCGGACGTGTGCCACCTCAACCTGCACAAGACCTTCGCGATTCCTCACGGTGGCGGCGGTCCGGGTGTGGGCCCCATTGGTGTGGCGGCGCACCTCGTGCCGTTCCTCCCAGGCCACGACGTGGTGCCCGTGGGCACGAAGACGGCCATTGATGCGATCAGCGCGGCGCCGTTTGGCAGTGCATTGATTGCCCAAATCCCCTACGCCTACATCAAGATGCTCGGCCAGTCGGGTTTGACCGAGAGCACGAAGGTGGCCATCCTCAACGCGAACTACCTCAAGGCGCGATTGGAGGGCGCGTACGACGTGCTGTACCAAGCCAAGAACGGCACGGTGGCCCACGAGATGATCCTCGATTGTCGCGCGTTCAAGGCGGTCGGCATCGAAGTCATGGACATCGCCAAGCGCCTCATCGATTACGGTTTCCACGCACCCACCGTGTCGTGGCCCGTGCCAGGCACCTTGATGGTGGAACCCACGGAAAGCGAGAGCTTGGAAGAACTCGACCGTTTTGCCGAAGCCATGTTGAGCATCCGCGAGGAAATCGCGGTCCTCGAGCGTGGGGA
>CBFHRO010000049.1:0-15998 GCA_965658245.1 uncultured Flavobacteriales bacterium | reverse complement strand
TCATTTGTGGCGACAGACGAAGCAGGGAACACTTCTACGTTTGTTCAGACCATCACGGTGCAAGACTCTACAGCGCCAGAGTTCACGTCTGTCCCTGCAGACTACACGATCGAGTGCAGCGAAGAGCCAACGTACGAGAACGCCATGGCTGCAGACAACTGCAGCAGCGCGACCATCAGCATCGCTGTGGACACGACGTTCACGGATGTCTTGGGCAACTACACCATCACACGCACATTCACAGCGGTGGACGATTCTGACAACAGTGCCTCTGTGGCGCAGGTGATCACAGTGGTGGACAACACTGCACCTGAGTTCACGTTTGTCCCTGCGGATTACACTGTGGAGTGTTCTGACATCATGCCGATGGAAGATGCCATGGCTTCGGACTTGTGCGGCACGGTGACGATCACCCTGGAGCAGGACACCATTCTTGGTGCATGCGCCGGTGATTACACCATCACACGTACGTTCATCGCCACAGACGACGCGGGCAACAGCTCCGCGAGCGTGATGCAGTCCATCAAGGTCATCGACACCACGGCGCCAAGCGTTGACGTGAGTGCGATGGACGAGACCGTGGAATGCGACGGTTCGGGCAATGCTGACCAGCTCAACGCATGGTTGAGCAACCACGGAGGCGCTTCCGCAACCGATCTCTGCGGCACTGTGACTTGGAGCAACGACTACGAGGCAATGGAGGCTTCTTGCGGCACCACAGCTTCTGTCATGGTGACCTTCACGGCGACCGACGATTGTGGCAATGCATCGACCACCATGGCGACGTTCACCATCGAAGACACGACGGCACCATCCATGGATGTGGTTGCTTCAGACTTGACGGTTGAATGTGATGGCGCTGGCAACAGCGATGCGCTGAATGCATGGTTGGCAAGCAACGGCGACGCCATGGCGAGCGACATTTGCGGAAATGTGACGTGGAGCCACGACTTCACCAGCCTCAGCGACGCGTGCGGTGCGACAGGCGTTGCCTCTGTGACGTTCACAGCAACCGACGACTGTGGAAACGCCACGAGCACGACTGCGACCTTCACCATTGAGGACACCACGGCACCGAGCATGGATGTCGCTGCCTCTGACCTGGTGGTGGAATGCGACGGCGCGGGCAACAGCGACGAATTGAATGCTTGGTTGGCTGGCAATGGCGATGCCATGGCGAGCGACATCTGCGGCAGCGTGACCTGGAGCCACGACTACACGGCGCTCAGCGATGCGTGCGGTGCGACAGGATCGGCCACGGTGACATTCACTGCGACCGACGATTGCGGCAACGCGACAAGCACAAGTGCGACCTTCACCATTGAGGACACCACGGCACCAAGCATGGATGTCGCTGCTTCTGACTTGGTGGTAGAATGCGACGGCGCAGGCAACAGCGACGAATTGAACGCATGGTTGGCAAGCAATGGCGACGCCATGGCGAGCGACATCTGCGGCAACGTGACTTGGAGCCATGACTTCACGGCACTCAGCGATGAGTGTGGTGCAACGGGCGCAGCTTCTGTGACGTTCACTGCGACCGACGACTGTGGCAATGCCACGAGCACGACTGCGACCTTCACCATTGAAGACACCACTGCACCGAGCATCGATGTGATGGCCTCTGATTTGGTCGTGGAGTGTGACGGCGAGGGCAATGTGAGTGACCTGGATGCTTGGCTCGCTGCTCAAGGTGATGCCATGGCCAGTGAGGCGTGTGGCGACATCACCTGGACGCATGACTTTGAAGCCCTCAGCGATGAGTGCGGCCTCACAGGTTCTGCCACGGTGACATTCACAGCAACAGACGATTGCGGCAACGCGTCGACTACGTCTGCGACATTCACCATCGAAGACACGACAGGTCCAGAGATCACTGCGCCTGCAGACTACACTGCCGAGTGTTCTGACGAGATTGTTTACGCAGAAGCCACTGCATTTGACGGTTGTCTGAATTGCATGGATGTGTATGAATCAGCCTCTTCGGATGCGGGGTACGAATTGACATTCGAACGCATCGCAGAACATGAAGAGGGAGAGTTGGCTGGATTGCGCACGTACCGTGTATACCTCAACTTCAATGACGCCACGGACCGTCTGACAAGCTTGACTGGAGACGATGCCTATGCATTGGAATTGGCAACAACCACCAGCTTCTACCAGCATGCAGCAGGATCTGCAACACCCAACGGAATCAACGAAACAGTGCTGTCTGTCCTGCCTGAATTGGCCTACGACAGCTACGTGACTGTGGGATTGACGGGAGCACCACAAGGTGACCAAACTGAAGTGGAGCTGATCCCAGGTGCTTGGAGCGAGGCCTTCGAGGCGGGTGAAAGCGTCCTTGTCAACGATGGCATCGGCAGCGGCTGGTACGTCTGGCCAACGTCACCCAACGGCTTGGCAGGCGATGACAAGCGCATTTTGATTGCCCAGTTGACCACCGACGGAGAAATCAGCGCACAATTCCGCGCACAGATTTTCCCAGAAGGTGATCAAGACAACGACATCCGTGCGGAGATGACATTGACGCACAACCGCCTTTGCACATCCGTAGAGGAAACGCAAGAGATCATTGCGGGCAACGCTGCAGGCAACTACAGCATTGTGCGGACGTTCACTGCAAGCGACTTCTGTGGCAATGAGTCTACGGCCACCCAGACCATCACGGTGGTGGACACAACCTCACCTGAGTTCACGTCGGTCCCTGCGGACTACACGGTGGAATGCTCTGACGACATGCCGATGGAGGACGCCTTGGCGGCCGACAACTGTGGTGAGGTGTCAATTGCAGTTGAAAGTGTCACCACGGAAGGGGACGCTGCTGGCAACTACACCATCACGCGTACGTTCACGGCAACTGACGATGCTGGCAACAGCAGCTCGGCGGTCCAAACCATTACAGTGGTGGACACCACAGCGCCTGAATTCACTTCAGTGCCTGCGGACTACACCGTCGAGTGCTCAGATGAAATGCCCATGGAGGATGCCTCGGCGTCTGACAACTGTGGTGCGGTGTCGATTGAAGTGTCCAGCGAAATCACAGAAGGTGATGCCGCAGGCAACTACACCATCACACGCACATTCACGGCGACTGACGACGCTGGAAACAGCAGCAATGCGGTTCAAACCATCACAGTGGTGGACACAACGGCTCCCGAATTCACATTCGTTCCTGCGGATGAGTCTTCCGAATGCGGCGAAGCATGGAGCACAGAAATGGCCACTGCGTCTGACAACTGTGGCGACGTTACAGTGACTGTGGAGGAGTCTTCAGTGGATGGTGCTTGCGCTGGATTGTTGATCATCACTCGCACGTTCACTGCAACCGATGACGCAGGCAACAGCACCACAGCCATGCAAACCATCACTCAAATGGATACGACCGCGCCTTTGCTTTCAGTGGCGGCGGACATCACCATTGAGTGCAGTGATGAAGTCCCAGCACCAGCTTCAGAAGCGACTGACAGCTGCAGTGAAGTGGACGTGATCGTCACGGAAGAGGTGCTTGCAGGGTCTTGCCCACAAGAATCAACCATCTTGCGCACCTACACTGCTGTGGATGGATGCGGAAATGAAACCAGCGCTGTCCAGACGATTTCGATTGTCGACACGACTGCACCTGAGTTCATTGAAACCGAACCTCTCGCGTTGACCGTGTACGAGTTCGATGGAGACAGCATCGCCGAGCCTTCAGCTGTTGTGGCTGATGCCTGCGACGCAGATGTCACATGGACTGTGGAAGAGACGGTCTTGGTGGACTTGCCAAATGACTTCACCATTCAGCGTGTCTACAGCACGGAGGATGATTGTGGAAACGTGGCGACGTACACAAGCACTGTGACCTACGTGGCTGTGGTGTCTGGCTGTACCGATGAGGAGGCCTGCAACTACGATGTGTACGCCAACTTGGATGACGAGTCTTGCTTCTTCGCCCTCCCAGGGTTTGACTGTGATGGCAACTGCTTGACGGACATCAACGAGAACGGCATTTGTGATGACCTCGAAATTGCAGGTTGCACGGATCCAACCAACCCCGGCTACAACCCTGCAGCCAACGTGGAAGACGGTTCATGTCTCGTGGGTGGATGTACCATCCCAACCGCCTGCAACTACGACGCGGAAGCAGACTTCCAGGTGGCGGGTACTTGTGAATTCGACAGCTGTGCTGGCTGTACCAACGAGAATGCATGCAACTACGACGCAGATGCGACGTTGAACGACGGCTCTTGTGAGTTTGCGGACTTCGGTTACGACTGCGATGGCAACTGCCTCAACGACGTCGACGGAGATGGCATCTGCGATGAGTTTGAGATTGCAGGTTGTACTGACATCACCAACCCAGCGTACAACCCAAGTGCCACGGACGACGACGGCAGCTGTTTGACCAGCGGATGTACGTTGCCAAGCGCTTGCAACTTCGACCCAACTGCAGACTACCTCGACATCACAGCGTGTGACTTCACGTCATGTGCCGGTTGTACAGACGAGGATGCATGCAACTACGATGCCGATGCGACGTTGAATGTGCTCTCCTCTTGCGTGTACCCTGCCAACATCTACTTGGACTGTGAGGGTGCGTGCTTGAATGACACGGACGGAGATGGTGTGTGTGACGAGCAAGAAATCCCAGGTTGTACAGATCCTGCGGCTTCGAACTACAGCCCATTTGCCACCGACGACAACGGCACTTGCATCATTGAAACGGGTGGGTGTACACTGCCATTCGCGTGCAACTTTGACCCAACGGCAGACTTCTACCTGCCTGGTTCTTGTGACTTCAGCTGCCTGAACGGCATGCCATTCAACGAAGGTGATTGCACCTCTGAGTTGGCGTGCAACTATGGAGAAGAAGGGCCATGTGTCTTCTTCGATGCAGAAGGTCAATTGTGTGCGACGGTCGGATGCACCAACGAGTTCGCTTGCAACTTCGATCCCGAAGCTCAGATCAACAGCGGTTGTGACTTCGCTTCGTGCTTGGTCTATGGCTGCACCAACGCCAATGCATGCAACTACGACATGACAGCCACGACTGAGAACGGTTCTTGTGAGTACGCGTCATGCTTGGGTTGCACAGATGAGGGGGCAGGAAACTTCGACCCTGAAGCGACCATCGACAACGGCCAGTGTCAATACGACACATTCGGCTGCACCACGTTGGTTGCGTGCAACTACGACCCTGAAGCCACATCGAATGATGGCTCATGCGAATTTGACAGCTGCTACGGATGTGTGACGCCAACGGCATGCAACTACAGTGAGGAGGCCTTGTTCTCCAATGGGTCATGTGTCTTCCCAGTTGCAGGTGAAGATTGTGACGGCAACTGCTTGGTTGACCTCGATGGAGACATGGTGTGTGACGCGAACGAAGTGTCTGGTTGTACGGATGAGTCAGCGCTCAACTACAACAGTGCCGCCACGGATGACAACGGCTCTTGTGAGTACCTCACATCAGGTTGTACCGATCAGACGGCGTGCAACTTCAACTACACAGCACAAGAAGACGATGGGTCTTGCGACTTTGACTCTTGCTCTGGCTGCATTGTGAGCTGGTCTTGCAACTACGACGAAGGAGCGACCTTGAACGATGGTTCGTGTGTCTTCCCTGATGTCAACGGTGTTTGCCCAAGCGATTGCTTGTCTGACCTTGACGGCGACGGCATCTGCGACGCGAACGAAGTGGCGGGTTGCATCTATGTGAACGCCATCAACTTTGATCCTGCGGCCACGGACGATGATGGAAGCTGCAACTTCGTGGGTTGTGTGTTGTCTGACTTCAGCAGCTACAACGAGTTTGCAAACACCAACAGTGGTGATTGCACGAACGCCCCAGGAAGCGCAGACTTCAACGGCGACGGAATGGTTCAGTTGGAAGACCTCCTCGAATTCCTCGTGGCCTACGGCTCGACCGGACCGGAGTGGGGACTTGACTGGGTGCAGAATGGCTGCTCAGTGGTTCCGATGGGCATCGCAGAGATGGACGTGAACACCAGCGGTTGTACATACCCAACAGCAAGCAACTACGATCCATCAGCCACTGCCGATACAGGGTCATGTGTGTGGCTCGGTTGTACGGACGCTGAGGCCTACAACTTCAACCACCTCGCGACCATGGATGACAGCAGCTGCACGTACAACATCTGCCCAGACTTCAATGGAGACGGTCAAGTCCAAACTTCGGACCTGCTTGACTTCTTGATTGCGTGGGGCGCAGAGTATGAATGAGTTCCCCTTTAATCAAAATGCCTGATGAGAAAGGGCTGCCTTCGGGCAGCCCTTTTTTTTGGCAGTCAACCCCAGGGTGATGAAAAGGGGGGGGAGGGGAGTGCGTTAGTTTTGTTCCATGAATGTTCCTCTCCGAAATGCACATGGGGCTGCCGCATTGGTGGTGTCTCTTCTTTTTTCAGTCTCTGGTCAGGCCCAAAATGAACTTTGGGTGCTCAACGAAACACCCCCGAGTCTCGGTCGGGTTGATTTGACCTCGTTTGCCTATGAGGAAGTGCTTTCCTTTGAAGACGCCGGGTATGCGACCGACTTGGAAATCCGAAGCGACGCTGCTGTTTTGGTGCTTGAAAACCGGGTGGTCAAGGTGGACTTGACGTCAGGCCAAATCGTGGCCGACACCGAGCTTCTCGGCGCACAAGAGGCCGCGCTGTTGGAAGACGGTACCGTCGTTGTCACGCGCGGCGGCCTAGACGATGCATGGCAGCCTTTGGATCTCACCAGTTTTTTGGTTTGGTTGGATGCAGACGATTTGGGATTGGAAGGGGAGTTGTCACCCGCGGAAGGGCCAACGCTGCCAAGCCAAGAAGTCATGGTGGTCGATGGCAAAGTGTACGTCGCGGTCAACAACAGCTGGGCTTGGGGCCAAGAAGTGGGGCGTGTAGGCTGCTGGAACCTGGACGATGACACCTACGAGGAGTGGGGTCTTGGCGAAGGAGCCGAAAACCCTGTGGCACTTCATCTCTTTGATGGCAATCTGTTCACCGTGAACAACGGCGATTGGTCAGGCACGTCGGTGACGAGGGCAAGCCTCGATGACCTGTCGTCGCCAGAGACCGTGGCCTTGGACGGCGTATCCGCCGGGTGCAATGCTTCTGCATTTGTCGACACCAAGTTGGCCGTCCAAATCAGCGGTGAAAACGGACTACGCATGCTCGATGGCCCCAGCATGGTGTGGGAAGAAGGGACGGTCCTGAATGTGGACGCACCCTCAGCCTACAGCCTGATTGTCCATCCGACCTACGGTTGGACTTGCGCCGGTGTGACGGACTACGTGACGTTCGGAGAAATCCAAATCCGAACCGCGGAGGGAGAGTGGCTCGCCACGGTTCCCGTAGGCGTTTCCCCAGGTTCTTTGGCATGGCGCTCGTCCGAAGTGTCGAACCTCGAAGAAGCGGCCTTGCCCATGGCCACAACCCGAGCAGAAGGAGAATGGGACGGTCTTGGTCGGGAAGCAGGGTATGTCATCCCCGGCATGCCTGCCTTGCGCATCGTCCGCACAGTCAACGGCCACGTACAAAAGACCATTCAAGTCGCGCACTGAGTTGCGCATCGTGACGGCACAAAAAAGCCCGGCCAATCGGCCGGGCTTTTCTTTTTCTTTCAAAGCGAATCTCAGTGGGAAATCACCGTAAGTGATTTGCGGGCAGCCTGCCCTTGACTCACCACCTGAATGATGTATTGGCCGTTGCTCAGTCCTTCAATTTGGACTGAACGCTGCACAGCGTCCAAGGACTTGACGACCTGCCCCTTCATGTTGAAAATGCGGATGTCAGCCACCACACCTGCGGGACAAACAATGGATGCTTGACCTGCAGAAGGGTTGGGGTACACGTTGAAGTTGCCCAACACCTCAAGGACATTGTCCGTGTTGTTGATGACCACGCCGCTCAAAGCGCCAGCGCAACCGAGGCTGTCTGTCACAGTGACGCTGTAGGTGCCTGCAGCCAAGGATGCATCTTCGTCGGTGCTCACTTCCAAGTCGTTCTCGTCGGTCCAGCTGTAGCTGTACACCCCAGATCCACCCGTGACGGTGATGTCCGCACCGCCATTTGTGGTGCCTTCGGCATCGGTCGTGCCTTCCAACGTCACCACAATCAGGTCGCAGCTGCCATCGTCTTCTGTGGCTTCTGGGTTGTAATTGCACGCCGCGTCGTCGGTGCATCCCAGGATGACGTTGAACTCCTGACCAAACAACATGCGCTCATCGCAGAACGTCCAGCCGAGGGCAAAGTCATGGCCTGAGCCCTGTCCCACATTCAAGAAGAGCTGGTTGTTGGCCATGCCACCTGCGGCATCAAAACCAAAGAGGTAATCGAGTCCTTCAGGTTCGCCGTTGACCACCATGTTGTCGTTGGCGTACGTGTCGAGCATGTCGTCTCCGTCAGCTGCGTCTCCGTCGTAGTCCAATGCGTCCACCCCACCAGTCACAACGATGTTGTTCAAGGTCAGGTCACCCGCAGCCCAGCGCTCGTAGGCGTCTTCCACCTCGTCGGCCTTGTCTTCAATCTCAATGCCCTCGCTGGTGTTGCAGAGCAACGCATTGGAAATGTGCCCCCCTGAACCGTTACGCAAGAGCAAGCCCTGGTTTCCACCAACACCCACCACAGTCCATGCTTCCACGGTTGGTGTGGCGAAAGGCATTTCATCGTCGCTGACGTTGCCGTCGTCGGAATCGTCGCCGTCCAATTCACCGCCGCGGTCTCCTTCGCCGCCTGGCTGATCTTGGATGGCCAACCAGTTGGAGCCACCCCCGTGGAATCCCTGATCCCAGTCGAAGCTGTCATCACCGCAGAAAGCTACCAAGGCATCATTCACTGTCACTGAGCCTCCGAAGAACTCAATGCCGTCGTCGAGGTTGGACACGACTTCCACATGGTGAATGATGGTGCCTGAGCCCACACCGGCAAGGGTCAAACCGTTGATCTCATTGGCGGCACCGAGTTGGGTTCCACCGTGACGAATGCTGACGTATGTCAATACACCGCTGTTGTCCAGGTCGTTCTCACCACCGTACGACGCTTGGTCGTTGTCGGCCGGAATGCCTTCAACTTGTGCCGCACCGCCAAAATTGGTGGTGGCATCGCCGAGGACAATCAAACCGCCCCACTGGCCACGCGTGTCGTAAGAGACGGAACCGTCAAGAGGATCACCTTCAAATGTGAAGATGATGGGGCAGTCTGCTGTGCCTTCTGCGAAAAGTTGTCCACCTTTCGCCACGATCATCGCTGCGGCGTCCGCACCTGTTCCGGCAGCACCTTTCACGACGGTGCCGGCCTCAATGGTCAGGGCTTGTCCCGATTGAACGAAGACATAGCCGTTCAGGATGTAGTTGTTGTCGCACGTCCAAGTGGTCGTGCCTGTACCCGACCCCATGTCTGAGATGAGGACGTCTGTGCGTTCAGAGAGGGGAGGGCAATCGCATGCAGGCTCCACAATCTCTTCGGCAAACAAGTTGCGCTCGTCACAGAAGGTCCATCCCTCCGCAAAGGCGTGTCCAGATCCTTGTCCCACATTGAGGTAAAGTTGGTCTGTGGCCATGCCTCCAGCTGCATCAAATGCAAAGAGGTAGTCCAGATTGTCTGGCTCACCATTGACAATCATGTTGTCCATGGCGTACGTGTCAAGCATGTCGTCACCGTCGGCGACGTCGCTTCCGTCGTAATCCAAAACATCGACACCACCTGTCACCACAACGTTGTTGAGGGTCAAGTCACCGGCAACCCAGCGCTCGTAGGCATCCTCGACTTCGTCGGCCTTGTCTTCAATTTCAATGCCCTCGCTGGTGTTGCAAAGCAAAGCGTTGGAGATGTGTCCACCTGAGCCGTTGCGAAGCAACAACCCTTGGTTGCCGCCGACACCAACCACAGTCCATCCTTCCACAGTAGGAATGGCGAATGGCATTTCGTCACTGCTCACGTTGCCGTCGTCCGAATCGTCGCCGTCGAGCTCGCCTCCACGGTCGCCTTCCGCACCAGGTTGGTCTTGAATGGCCAGCCAGTTGCTTCCACCTCCATGGAATCCTTGGTCCCAGTCAAAGCTGTCATCTCCACAAAACGCGACCAAGGCGTCGTCTACGGTGACAGAACCACCAAAGAACTCAATGCCATCGTCAAGGTTGGACACGACCTCCACGTGGTGGATGGTGGTGCCAGAACCCACGCCCGCGAGGGTCAATCCATTGATTTCGTTGGCTGCGCCGAGTTGCGTTCCACCGTGGCGAATGCTGACGTAGGAAAGGACACCGCTGTTGTCCGTGTCGTTTTCACCGCCATACGTAGCGAGGCCATTGTCCGAGGGAATGCCCTCCACTTGAGCTGCACCTCCGAAATTGGTGGTGGCATCGCCCAAAACAATCAAGCCTCCCCACTGACCGCGTGTGTCATACGAGACAGATCCGTCAAGAGGGTCTGCTTCGAAGGTGAAGATGATGGGACAGTCGGCGGTGCCTTCTGCGAAGATTTGTCCACCCTTCGCCACGATCATGGCAGATGCGTCGGCACCCGTGCCTGCTGCGCCTTTGACCACAGTTCCGGCCTCAATGGTCAGAGCTTGGCCGGATTGCACGAAGGCATAGCCAGAAAGGATGTAGTTGTTTTGACAAGTCCAGGTGTCCGTACCCACACCAAAGCCGTTGTCTTCGACTTCGATGTTGGGTCGTTCTGAAATGGGAGGACAGTCGCATTGTCCGAATGAAAGCGAAGCAACTGCGAAGAGAAGCGCCGCCAAAGAGAAACGTTGTTTCATGATGGAAATTGAGGTTGTAGAATTCAGGTCAAAATTCTCGCGCCGAAACGACGCTTTTGTCACCGTGAGATTACCCCTTTGTTAACCTGTTCTTGAATCGGCAATGGAGAGTTAACACAAAAAAAAAGAGCGCTCAAGCGCTCTTTTTATGTCGTTGCCGATTTCGGTCAATCTTTCTCGAATCGAAGCAAGAAGCTGTAGTCATATACCGTGACGCCCTCGACGTATTCGCGGAACTGATATGCTTGCAGGTCGTCTTGTTCCAATTCTAGAATCTGCCAGTACACGTCCATCAACCGCAACACTTCACTGAAAGTCACGGTGACGTTGAAATCATTGTTGTCATTGACGTACGCGAGGACATCCTCTGCAAGGATGTCTTCTGGAGAGCCCAGGTACATTTCTACGCTCACGCCACAATTCGCTTGTACTTCAGCGAATAGGTTGGGGTCATCCAACCCTGTGAGCACTGGATTCTTTTGGTTGAAGTAAGAAATCTCGGCACCGTAATCACTTGCAATGGCTCCCGCGATGCCATCGTAATCGTCGGCACCTGCAACGGCACCATCGTCGATCCAATCTGACAAGCTGTCGTCAATGACCGCTTGCACCCATCCTGTGATGGCGTCACCGGGATTGAAGGTTTCTCCATTGACCGTGAGCGTGCCATTTTCGCCACTTCCTTGAACCAGGGTCCATTGGAATCCCGTTTGGGATAGGAGGTTGACGCAGGATACAACTTCAGAGGTAACGTCAGTGAACGTGCCGGTTTCGAAGAACAGGGTGTCTGCGTTTTGAAGATGCGCCAACGCATCTTCAAAATCTGACGTCCGATCCAAGCTGTCTTCGTCCAAGAAGAACGGACCGGTGGGCTTGAGGCTCTCCAGGTCCAAGTGCAGCACAGAGTTGTCCTCGTTGAAAGCCCAAGTGCCTTCGTAGAGCAATTCTTCCCCGATGTTTTCAAACGTGACCGAGCCATCGTCCTCGAAAAGGGCTTCGAGTCGCAAGTTGTTGGACGTCAAAAATTCGGTGACGTTGGTGTCGGCGTCGGTGCCAACTTCGGTCACCGAGGCAGAAGACCAAGTTCCGAGGATGCGCTTCTCTGGTTTCCGGAACTGCACAAGTGCACCGTCTTGATCGTATTTGGTGCATCCACCAAAGAGGGCCATGGTGGTGAGGGCGACAACAGTGCTGCAAAGAGAGAAGTGAAACAGCTTCATGGTTCTGACAAAAATTAAATGGTGTAGGAGAGGGTCAAGCTGTACGTGCGGCCACGGGTGTTCGCCAACCAATTGTAGTAGACGTCATTGAACAGATAGGTCTTTCTGTCGACAGGGTTGAGGAGGTTGCGGGCACGGAAACGCAATCGGATGTTCTCGCCAAATCCCTTGGACAAGCTGAAATCCAGCGTTGGGGTTGGCTGTTGGTAGATGTCGGGCGCACCACCTTCCGTGACGAGAAGGAGCTTTTGACCTTGGACGTTGAAGCTGGCAGCCGCATTCACCTTGGCGCTGTCGTTGGCATACGTCAGCATGGCGTTGATGATGTAGGGGCTTTGTCCAAAGAGAGGGCGCGTTTCAGGGTGGAGGGGGTCACTTGCGCGAATGGCCTGGAGTTCGTCCTCCCAAATGCGCGCCTCTGAGCGAATCAGTGTGACATTCCCAGAAACACCGAGTCCGTTGAGTGCAGGAGACCACGTTCCAAGGTCCTTGCGGCCTTCAAGTTCGAGTCCCCAAACGTTGGCAAATGGCACGTTTGACCATGTGTATTCCGTGTTCACAGCGGCCAAAACAGAGGTTTGCTCGATGGGGTCAGTGAAACGCTTGTAGAACACGCTGGCCGAGACGACCTCACCCAGCCCCGGGAAGTGCTCCAAACGCAAATCGAAGTTGTCAATTTTCGTCTCGTCGAGTTCGGGATTGCCTTTCAACACCTCGAGCCATTCAAAGTTGAACGAACGGAAAGGAGCTTTTTCACGGAACACGGGGCGGGCAATGGTTCGGCTGTAGCTCATCCGAAGGTTGGTCAACTTGATGGGGTCAAGCTCGCCAAGAGCATAGATGAAGTTGAAGCTTGGCATCAAATCCAATTCATTCAATCCGCCCTGCAAGTTTGCGATTTGCTCGTCGGTCAAGTCACTGACCAAATCAATCTTTCGGCTCCGAATGAACATGTCAGCCACTTCAAGTCGGGCACCTGCGTTTCCTGAGAAGCGCTCGCTCTTGCGGAAGTTGAACATGCCGTAAGCACCCCAGACATTCAGGCTCGCTTCGTCGGTGTTGATCAAATCGGTGAGAAGGGTCGTGGTGATGTAATCGGATTGGCCGCTGGGGTTGGCCACAAAATTGCTGTCCGCGAAGTATGCCTCCAGGTCCCCGTTGGATTCGTCGAAGAAATTGGCCGAGGTGGCTTCGAAGCCAAACTGGTTTTCAGACATCGAGCGTGTGGTACGCACCATGCTCACGCCCCCCGTCAGACGTGCGTCTTCAAATCCACTCAAAGACAAAGGCTGCATGACGTGCAGTTTCACGTCAGTGCGGTTCTCATACAAATCGCGGTAGTAGCGGGTGGGTGAGGGGTACAAGCTCTGCTGGATGCTGTAGCTTGTGTCCAACTCGGTGTCCAAGTCGATGCTCTGCAGCGACAGGTCAATGCCCTCATCCTCCCAGTAGGCGTTGAGTTCGTTTGTGGTGCCCTCTGGATCGTTTGCCCAGTCGGCGTTGAGGATGCCTTCGTTGATGAGGTAATCAATCTCCTCCAAGATGTCCTCGTTGTTGTAAGTGGTGTCCAATCCAGTGAACACCGTGGAGGTTACGACTGTGGCGGTGTCGAAGTTGTTGAAGAAAACCCTCAAGTCGGGGGTGTTCAAGCGGCCTGAAGAATGAGAGGCCGTCCATCGAATTTCCGTGTCCGTGGCAGGAAGGAAGTGTTCCCCCCTCATTTGGAAGATGTTCAGCTCACGTCCTTCGTAGCGGTGGGTGATTTGCTGTTGGAATTCTTCGGTGTCCCGAGGGTTGAAGCCGACTTGTTGGCGGGTCGAGGCCGTGGCACTCATGTTGGGCATTGCCATCAAGCTGATCTTGTTGAATTCATTGACCTTGTAGGACAAATTGGCCAATGCATTCCACTTGTAGCTGATGTCGGACCGGGTGTCGTCGTAATAGCGCTCGAGTCCCAAGCTGTCCGTTCCTTCGATGTTGCCACCTGCGTAACGACCGTACTCCCCGTTTTCGTAGTGCTGAGAGGACTGGCCCCAACGCAAGCCAAAGATGTATCCCAAAGGACGACCAAACAATTTCGTTTGGCTGCCGAGACTCAAGCTGTGGCTAAAGTTCAAAGGAGCCTGCTTTTGACGCACAGCCCACGTGTTGTTGAAACTTTGTCCGAGTTGGGTCAGGCTGTCATTCAATTGGGCAGCGACTGGAATCAACCCTTCTTGGTTGAGCAGGAATGTCCCATCAGAACCGCTCAAGTCGAGAAGCGTTGAATCAGAGTAGTTGAGGTCGGCCAAAATTTGGTTGATCGACACTTGACCAGGGCCCGTGCCTATGCCACCTTGCACAATCCCGTCGCCGTAGAGCGTGTCGAGTTGCGCCCCAAAGTTCAGGTATTGCAAGGCGTCGTAGAAGCTCGCGCTCTGTTGGTAAGGCCAATCTTCTTTCGTCAAACCGTTGACATAGTTGGGCATGCTCCGATTTCCATCGTCAAAGGCCAGCCAGTCGGTTTGTCCCACGTCCGAGGCCAACACGTTCTGAAAGGTGGTTTGGTCGTTGAAGCCCACTGTGGAGCTGTAGTTGAGCGTGAATTGCTCTGGAAAGTCCTTGGTCTCAATGCTGATGTACGCTCCGGCCCAGTCCCCAGGCAAATCTGAAGTCTGGGTCTTCACGATGACGAGGTTGTCCACCAAGTTGGTGGGGAACAGGTCCATTTCGATGCTGTTGCGTCGCGGGTTCATGGAGGGGACTTCGGCACCATTCAGGGTCGTCTTGATGTATCGGTCACTCAGGCCACGCACAAATACAAAGTTGCCGACCGTGCTCACCCCGGGCACACGTTTGATCGCACCGGCCGCGTCGCTGTCACCCGTTTGCTTGATTTGTTGGCTGGAGATGAAGTCCATGCTCGCCGCACTTTTCTTCTTGATGTTCTCCATGTAGACGTCGCGCGAACGATCCACTTTGGCCACCACCTCAGCGGCTTGCTCGATGACGTAGGTCTCGATGTACAGGTTGAAGTTCACAATGGAGACTCCATCTGTGACCGTCACAGACTCGGTAATCGGTGTGTATCCGATGAAGCTTCCTGTGACTTCGTACGTCCCAGGTGCCAAACCTTCCAAGGTGTAGTTGCCATCAATGTCTGCCATGGCCCCTTTGTAGGGGTTCATGATGACCACATTCGCGCCAATCAGTGTTTCGCCGGTTTGCGCGTCAGTCATCTTTCCTCGAATGATGCCCTGTCCAAGGGATTGTCCCAGCACCAGCATCAAACTCATGGCCAAAAAAGAACGAATCATGCCCAAATTTTTGTGCAAAGGTCTTCTCAGAGGGCACCCTGTTTGTAAACCCATTGTTAAGGAATTCCTTAACATTTGCCCCAGTTCTCTCTTTCGCCAAACGCCAAAAAAGAAAGCCGGGCAGATGCCCGGCTTTCCAAAGGTTTTGATGAGGAGTGGTTACTCGCAGATGCTGCCAAATGAAGTCAAGAACACCAACAAGTCTGCGGTGGCTACAGCCCCGTCCCCGTCCAAATCTGCAGGACATTCGTTGCCACCCACGTTGTCGAAGATGCAAGACTCATCGTCGTCGTTGGCAATGGGGTTGTAGTTCGAAGCAGCTTCGTAGGTACAACCGAGCACGAGGAGATTGCTGCAAGATCCGTCGTCGATGGTGGCGTACGGATCGAATTCCACAAACTCAGGGTTGGTGCAACCGCTGCAAGAGCTGTCATCGCCTCCGCAAACACCGCACTGGTCAAGCACAGCGCACGAACCGTCGTCGATGGTCGCGTCCGCGTCATAGTTGCAAGCTGTTTCATCTGTGCAACCTGCGCATGACGTGAAGTCACACGAACCGTCGTCTTCCGTGGCCGTAGCGTCGTAGTTGCACGCTGTATCATCGGTGCAGCCTGGTGTGCCAGCGGCGCCGTCGAGTGTTGCCGCGAACATCTGACGCTCGTCACAGAAGGTCCATCCGAGGGCGAAGCTGTGGCCTGAACCGTTTGACCCGTCGAGGTAGAGCTTGTCCGAG
>CBFHRO010000048.1:0-16383 GCA_965658245.1 uncultured Flavobacteriales bacterium | reverse complement strand
ATAAAAAGCCCGATGCACTCTCGTGCATCGGGCTTGTAGTAGCGGGGACAGGACTTGAACCTGCGACCTTCGGGTTATGAGCCCGACGAGCTACCAACTGCTCCACCCCGCGATGTCAATTCCGTTGTGCTTGGATTCGAGTCATGACCTCGTGAACAACGGACGGCAAATGTACACAAGTTGTGGGCTCCTGCAAACTTCTCGAGGGCCTTTCGCAAGTGACCGCGTACCTTTGAAGCCTCAACCCCTTGACGGTGCCTGACAATCAACCCCATCCATCTTCTGAGATTCCCGCCGACCACCGTGCGGGCTTCGTCAACATCGTAGGCTCGCCCAACGTAGGCAAGAGCACGCTGATGAATCGGCTTGTGGGTGAGCGGTTGAGCATCATCAACGCCAAGGCCCAAACCACGCGACACCGCATCATGGGCATCGTCAACGACGACGCGTACCAAATTGTCTACAGCGACACCCCCGGTGTGCTGGATCCTGCGTACAAGCTGCAGGAGGGCATGATGAAATTCGTCAAAACGGCATTGCAAGACGCCGACGTGCTGCTCGTGGTGACGGAAGTGAATGAGGAAGGCATGGCTCACCCGGAGACCTTGGAGAAGATTGCGGCGATGGACGTGCCGACGTTTGTGCTGGTCAACAAGATTGACCTCGCCGCAGACCAAACCGCCGTCGAGGCCAAACTCGACGCCTGGGCGGCCAAATTGCCTCGAGCTTCAGTCGTGCCCATCAGCGCGCTTCACAACTTCAACGTCGACACGCTGCTCGAACGCATCGTGGCCCAGCTCCCCGAGAGCCCGCCCTTTTTTCCCAAGGATGAATTGACCGACAAGCCGATGCGCTTTTTTGTGTCCGAAATCGTCCGGGAGAAAATCCTGACGCATTACAAGCAGGAGATCCCCTACAGCTGTGAAGTCGTGGTGGAAGCCTACGAGGACGCGCCGGACATCGCGCGCATTCGCGCGGAGATTCACGTGGCACGCGAATCCCAAAAGCACATCGTTGTCGGGGCCCAAGGCCGGATGATCAAGCGCGTCGGCATGGACTCGCGCAAGGACATCGAGGCCTTTCTTGGAAAGAAAGTCTTCTTGGACCTGTACGTTCGGGTGGACAAGAACTGGCGTGATGATGAGCGCAAGCTCAAGCGCTTTGGATACATGGACTGATGGTCTTGTTCCCCCCTGCCAAACTCAACCTCGGGCTCCACATCACCGGCAAGCGGGAAGATGGCTATCACAACCTGGAAAGTGTGTTTTTGCCGATTGCGTGGACCGACATGCTGGAGGTGGTGCGTGCAGAGGATGTCCCACGGGGTCAAGCCAGATTCACGTGGACGGGATTGCCCATCCCTGGGGAATCTCAAAACAACCTCGTGACCCGCGCCCATGGTTTGTTGGCGAACGACCATGACCTTCCTGGCTTGTCAGTCCACCTGCACAAAATCCTGCCCATGGGTGGCGGGGTCGGTGGAGGCAGCGCAGATGGCACGTACACGCTCCGGGCGATCAATGAGGTTTGTCAGTTGGGATTGTCTGACGCGACCTTGGAGCGCCACGCCGCCGAATTGGGCAGCGATTGTCCCTTTTTCGTTCAAGACCGTCCCGCGCTGGTTCGCGGCCGAGGCGAGGTGGTGGATCCCTTGGACTCCGACCTTCCTTTGCAGGACTGGTGGGTGGTCGTCGCCAATCCTGGCATTCACATTGGCACCGCAGAAGCCTTCGCAGATGTCTTGCCCAAACCCAGGGACACCGACTGGCACCAATGGACCACGGTGCCTGTGAACCGCTGGCACGAACATCTCCAAAACGACTTCGAACGTGGTGCGAAGATTCGGCATCCTGAAATTGGCACCCTGTTGGAGGCACTCACGCAAGCCGGTGCAGGCTACGCCCAAATGACTGGGAGCGGGTCCACGGTGTTTGGGCTTTTCTCTTCTGAAGATGCTGCAAGAAAAGCCGCCGCGGCGACGGGGGCTCAATTTTGTGGGCCCGTGATGGCGGCTCAGCGCTGAAGCTGCACGACCGTCACTTCCCGGGAGCCTCCATGTGCTTGCGCGGAGAGGAGGTACGTTCCGCTGGGCAGGTCAGACCACATGGGCCGTTGGGCTCCACGTTGCAAGGTGCCGGTCCAAACCACACCCCCACCCAAGGCGCGAAGCACGGCTTGAGCTTGTCCCTCTCCTTCCCAAGTCACCTGCGCGTCTAGACCTGCAGGATTGGGATGCACACGCAATGAAGAAGACGACACCTGCTGCTCCGAAATCTCGCTCGGTTCCCCTTCGTCCAATGTGCCAAACACCAACTGCTCGTCCCCGTCCTCGTAATCGGCCCAAATGAAATACACCAGGAACATCTCATCCGTGGTCAGCGATCCGTAGGTCACTTCCACGGGTGGATCGTTGGGGTTGAGTGGGTTCCACACCGTGTTGTCGTACACGCCTTCGGTTTTGAACACGGTCCCGGCAGGCACGTGAACCGGACTGAGGAAGCGGTAATAGAATTGCCACTCAAAGTACCATTGGGGAATGTCAATGAGCGGGATGCTGTCCCCGGCTGGCGTCTCCATCCAGACCTTGTACGATTTGCCCAACAAGTGCATGTGCGGACAAATGCTCAACAGGCTTTTGTCCGAATTGAACAGCACCGCTTCTTGGTGAAAGGTGGAGACTTGGTTGGGCGGAATGACCAAAGGCCCGTCCGTCATGGCGCCATTGCCCAGCAGCCAGCCCACAGAAATGGGGCGAATGTCCGCTTCGGGTTCGTCCACCCATTCGAGGTTCATGACGGTGTCGTCGGTTTGGCCACCGAAGTCCGGTCCGTAGTGGATCTCGATCACCAGGTCTGCCCCCGGAGGAACCGGAATGCCCCAGCCGTCCGGGTAACGGGCCGGAAGCGCTCCTGGCTGCCATGCGTTGATGTACGTCGTGTTGGTGGGCCAGCCTGTGGATCCATTGAATCCCGGAAGCGGGTCTGCCTCGTCCAAAGCGGCGGACTGGCCCGTGGCATCGACAAAAATGTCCGCATGATGCACGGCACCGGGAAGCCCTGGAATCACCTCGACCGCTTGGATGTATTTGGTCTCTTCAAAGTCGGTGGACACCACAAACCACCGGTACTCCTCCCCATCTGACTGCAACGTGTACGCTTCGAAATCCGCCACAAAATCCAAGCTCTCGAGCAGGGAGCCCTCTGGCCCAAACTCGGGGATCGCCACCTCCGCAGTTTCGTCGCCGTACGCCATTCCCGTGTTGTACCACGTCTCAAACAAGGCCACCTCCTCGTCGCTCAGCACGTTCTCGCCCACGAAATGATTGTACGCTGGATCGGCAGGCCAAGGCGGCATCTCGCCATCTTGCATGACGTGCAAATCCATGAAGGCCGTGAAGAACACATCCTCGTAGGTCAGCAGCGGAAAGGGTCCCGCGCCGCCGTTGTGGTGGCAATGCGCGCAATGGTCATGCACCAAAGGGGCGATGTCATCCACCCATGTTGGCAGTTGCGCCTCGGCAGCAAGCATCCACATTCCCACCACGAGGGACGACATGACATGGAACACAGTCAACTTCATGCTTCCAAGGTACACCCTCCACGAATCGCGGAAGTTCATTTGGGTGCCTTGACGTAAAGCCACCCTCCAAGGGCGGCAAACAGCAGGTTGGGAATCCACGCGGCCACCAGTCGGAGTCCCGATTCACTCATTGGGAACCACGCCGGCAATCCCACAGAAGCCGCCCACACAGAAATCACCTTGGACGCAAACACGTAGGTGAACCCAATGAGGACAGCCGCAAACAAATGCAACCCTGTCCCCCCGCGCAATCGGCGGGCCGCAATCGACACGCCGATGAGCGTCAAGACCAAAATGGCGGCGGCGTTGGCCGTCCGACTGAACAGCGTCAACTCCAAATTGGCGGTGTCCGCCCCGCGCTTCTGAACCGCCGCAATGTGGTCGCGAAGCTCCGACGATGGCATGGTCGCCACAACCTCATTCCGTTCGGCAAAATCGTCCACTTTCATCACCAACGCCGTGTCCAGCCTCGACATGAATCGGTGGTGCTGCCTTCCCCCTTCCTTGTAATCGCGGATGCCGACATTGACCAACCTCCAGAGGCTGTCTTGGGGAATGTACGTCGCCTTCGCCGCGAGAATTCGTTGGGTCAAGGTGTCTCCCTGCCATTGTTCCAACTGAAGTTTGTACCCGGTGCCACGGCCGTAATTGACGCTTCGGAAATAGACAATGGTGCCTGGCGCAACCTCCCGGTAGAGGTTTCGATCCTTGACGTGTACGGAGGTGTTGACGAAGCTCTCCTCAAAAGCCAGCTTTTGCCCATTGGCGCGCGGCACCACCCAGTGGCCAAGCAACAAGGCCACAATCACCAACAAGCCCGCCGCAAAGAAATACGGTCGGAACAGACGCTTGAAGGGCATGCCCCCGGCGAGCATGGCGACGATTTCGCTGTGTTGGGCCAAGCGACTCGTGAACCAAATGATGGTCAAAAACACGATGAACCCCATCAAGAGCGAGGCAAAGTGAAAGCACACATTGACATAGTACAACGCCGTATCGACCAAGGGCGCCTGATGATCGAGCAACCGGCCAAGGTGTTCCATCAGATCGAAGACCACCACCACCATGCAGAACACCCCAAGCATGAAGCCAAAGGTGCCCAGGAATTTGCCGACGATGTACCGGTCGAGTCGTGTCATGGATCAGACCCTTTGGGACAACTGAATCACCATGCGGTCCTTCCACTCCCGGAAGGTGCCGGCTTGAATTTGCTTTCGCGCTTCTCGCACGAGGTCGAGGTAAAAGGCCAAATTGTGCACCGACCCGATGTACAATGCCAGCAACTCATTTGCGTGAAACAGGTGCCGCACATACGCCTTGCTGTACATGTGGTCCACAGGCGCCGTGCCTTCGGGGTCCAGCGGACTCGTGTCTGTTTTCCATTTGGCGTTTTTCATGTTCATGATGCCGTTCCACGTGTAGAACGTGCCGGTACGCGCATTTCGCGTGGGCATCACGCAGTCGAACATGTCGACCCCGAGGGCAATGTTTTCGAGGATGTTGACCGGCGTCCCCACCCCCATCATGTAGCGTGGCGCATCCTCAGGCAGAATGGCACACACCTCTTCGCACATGGCGTACATGTCCTCGTGAGGCTCGCCCACACTCAAGCCGCCGATGGCGTACCCGAGCGAAGGCACTTCGGCCACGGCATGGGCAGAGGCACGGCGCAAGTCCGGGTAAGTCGAACCCTGAACGATGGGAAACAGCGCTTGCTCGTGGCCGTAAAGCGGCTCCGTTTCCTTCATGCGATTCACGCAGCGATGCAGCCACCGGTGAGTGAGTTCCATGCTCTTTTTCGCATACTCGTAGGTGGATGGATACGGTGGACACTCGTCGAAGGCCATGACAATGTCGGCCCCGATGCTCCGCTGGATGTCCATGACGCGTTCGGGCGAAAACAGGTGCTTGCTGCCGTCAATGTGGCTGCGAAACGTGGCGCCCTCCTCCTTGATCTTTCGGTTTTCCGCCAAACTGAACACCTGGTACCCCCCGCTGTCTGTCAAAATGGGGCGATCCCAATTCATGAACTTGTGAAGTCCCCCCACCTCTTCCAGCACCTCCGTCCCTGGGCGCAGATGCAGGTGGTAGGTGTTGCCCAAAATGATGTCCGCGTCAATGACCTCCTTCAGCTCCGTTTGGGGCACGGCCCGGACCGAACCAATGGTGCCGACCGGCATGAAGATGGGCGTTTGGATGTCGCCGTGATCGGTGGTCAGCGCGCCTGCGCGTGCTTTGGAGCCTGGGTCTTGGGATTCGAGAGTGAACTTCAACGCGTCGGTGTTCATGACCGGACTCTGCACGAGTTCGGCCCTTGGAACCCCAAAGGTAACTTCACAACATGGTCGGCACACTCTTCAACACCTTCGCCGTGGCGGTTGGCGCATCCGCCGGCCTCGCGCTGGGTGCCCGATGGTCGTCGGAATTGAAGGACAAGATGTTTGTGGTGTTGGGTTTGTTCACCCTTGCCATTGGCACCCGAATGGCACTCGAGGCCGAGCAGCCCATCGACCTGTTTCTCGCATTGGTCCTTGGCACCATCTTGGGGCACAGCCTGAAACTTCAAGCGCGCCTTTCCCGACTCACCACGCCTACGGACGGCGCCACAGCGGGTCGCGGCTTTGTGGAGGCCATGATGCTGTTTTGTTTGGGCTCCATGACACTCGTGGGTTGCATGGAAGACGGCCTGCTTCGCAAGCCCAACCTCCTTTTCATCAAAGGCACCATGGACCTCATCTCGAGCGCCTTCCTCGCAGCCACCCTCGGCCGAGGTGTGCTGTGGTCGGCCGTGGGCGTCCTCGTGTTTCAGGGCGGACTGACGTTGGCGTTTGGGCTCCTGGGGCAGGGCATGTCACCCGAACTCATCCTTGAACTCAGTGCGCTTGGCGGCATCTTGATGTTGGGCATCGGCTTCCAACTTTTGGGGGTTCGTGCCCACGGCCTTCCCCAATGGCCCCTGGTCGATGCGCTGCCGGCACTTGCATTGTTGCCCCTCATCCGTTGGGCACACGAACTGCTGTAACATGGCCAAAAAGAAGAAATCCAAACGTCGCACTGCGAAGCTGGACCGCAATCGCCTGCAGCACCTCCTTTCCGCGGCGCTTGTGTTCGGCGGATTGTTTGTGGGGTGGCAATACTACCAAGCCCATTTCGTCACGCCATGGCACGCCGCGGGCGACCGTGCTGGAAAGGCTGCAGCGGAGTCCTTTTACAGCCAAGACGTCCAGCGGGCTGCGGAGAAATACGATTTGGATTACGGCTACCTCATGGCCTTGCTCATGCTCGAATGCTCGGGTAAAAAGCCGGCGGGCGCGCGTTTTGAGCCCCACGTGTTCAACCGGCTCAAGCAGGTGCGGGACGGCAAACGAACCAACTATGAGAACGTCACGGCTGCGCATTTGGCCGACGCCTCAGACGACGCGCTGCGCAACTTGGCCACGTCTTGGGGACCCTTTCAACTGATGGGGTACAAGTGCATTTTGCTCAATGTGAACATCCGGGACATTCGGGGTCCCAATGGGGTGGCACACGGCGCCGACTGGATCAATCAGACGTACGGTGCGGCCATGAGACAGGGGCGCTTCAGAGATTGTTTCCACATGCACAACACGGGGCAGCCCTATCCCAAGACAGGACTTCCTCGAACGCACGACCCACAATACGTGCCGCGCGGCATGTCCATGATGAAGCAATTCTCCGCACCCACGGCACACGCGACCCACTGAGCCATGCCCGCCAACAAATACGCCCTCCTGCGCTACAGGATCATTGACCGGTGTTTGACCAACCCAGGCAAACCCTTCCCCACCAAGGAAGCGCTCCGCCAGGCGTGCGAAGAAGCCTTGTATGGCAGCGACGGCGAGCACATCAGCATTTCGACCGTGGAAAAAGACCTGTGGGCCATGCGCAACGAAGCGGACCTCGGGTACTACGCGCCCATAGAATACCATCGGGACGAGCGCGGTTATCACTACACCGAAGAGGGATACAGCATCAATGACGTTCAATTGAACGACGATGACCTCGATGCCATCCGATTTGCCACAAACACGCTCATTCAATTTCGGGACTTGCCCATCTTTCAGCAGTTTGACCAAGCGTTGGGCAAAATTGCAGATCGCCTCGCGGTCTCACCCAACTTGGACACGGAGGGGGTGGAGAAATTCATTCAATTCGAAAGCACCCCGCACGCGAGTGGTTCAGAACATTTGGCGCCCCTTCTGCAAGCCATTCGCGGGCGGACTCCCGTGCGCTTGGGCTACACCAAATTCCGTGACGATGCCCACGTGGTCACCTCCTACGACCTTCACCCTTACTTGCTCAAAGAGTACCGCAACCGGTGGTACTTGTTGGGGTGGGACTCCGGAAAGGGACACATTCGGACGTTTGGATGCGATCGCATCGTGACACTGGACGTGCAAGAAGACGCACGCTTTCAAGTCGAAACCTCCTTCAAAGCTGGCGACTACTTCGCACATGCTTTGGGCATCACGGTGCTCGGCGATGCGGAGCCTGAAGACGTGAGGTTCGAGTGCGACACCGTCCTCGCCAAATACCTCACCTCCCAACCGCTTCATCACTCCCAGTCCATCTCGCAGGAGGGCAACCGGCACGAGGTTGCGCTGCGCGTCATGCCGACGTTTGAGCTGCTTCAGTGGCTGCAAGCCCATGCAAGCGAAATCACGATTCTTCAGCCCCCCCATATCAAAAAGGCTGTGGTTCAATCTCTTGAGGAGGCCTTGACGCGGCAAAAACAAGGCTAAGGGTTCTTTTTTTGGGGGTCCGTAAATCCATTGCGGAGTGCTTGGTTCCCTTTGGTTCAGGAAATCCGTTGAACCCCAAACCAAGCACCATGTCCCTTCCTCTGAACCCCGCGCTCCTCGCCACCCCATGCTCCATCCAATCCTTGCCACAAGCGCGTTTGTGGGTGGAACGCTTTGCCCGTCCCCAAGGCTTCAGCCCTTATGCATGGAACACCACCAAGCGCATTGCCATGGAAGTCTGGAAGTGTCACTTTGCGGGACGTCAATTCGCACGCACCCTCAATTTCATGCACCCCTTGTTTTACCAAATGATCCGCACGCCTGAGGGGTTGCCACTGGTGCCGGAAACATGCATGCGCGGATTCATTTGAACTCCGCCGAAGCGCACATAATTGGATTATGTGTGTGAATCATTTGTTTGTCATGCCATTGCATCTTTGGCCCGACTGCTTGTAGATTGCAAGACCATATTCGACGATGATTATATAAAACTCGTCGGGTGACATTTCGGAATGACACGATTCAATCGCACTTCTTTGCTCCCCTCTCTCCGCGAGCGACTGCACCGTGATGATTGGGGGGCACAACCTCCATCTGCGAGCGTGGGCGTCCTGCTCTCTTACACAGGTGTCGTTGATGGGGACGTCATTCCCCACTTGGTGCAACTCGCAGAGCGTGCACTGCATCGTTCTCCCAGGACAAGAAAAGAAATCAAACGTGCCACTTTTGTGTTGATTGAAGCCGTTCAAAATGTGCTTCACCACGGACACATCGACGAGCATGGGGAGAGCACCCTCTACCTGACGCTGGAGCACACGCCGCTGGGTTATCAACTTCATTGTGGCAACCTGATGGCAAAAGAGGAGGCCTCAACCCTCACCCAACGCATTGGCGACTTGAACAACCTCAGTCGCGCTGAGCTTCGCAAGGCCTACATTGACACGCTTTGCGGAAACGGACAGGGCGCGCAATTCGGGAATGCCGGCCTCGGATTGATCAGCATGGCCAAACGAACTGCCGGGCCCATTGAATTTGAGACCTCATCACACGAGAGTGGACAGATATTGGTCACCTTGACCGCCACCATTGCCGGGTAAGCGCCCAAATCCTTACGTTTTTCTGTCCTTTTTCTTGGCCGCAGGAAACAAGATGTTGTTCAGAATCAACCGATATCCGGGCGAATTGGGGTGCAAGTTCAAATCCGTCGGCGGGTCGTTGACCAGGTGGCGGTAATCCTCCGGATCGTGTCCTCCGTAATACGTCCATTGTCCGAGTCCCAGCGTACCATGGATGTACTTCGCCGTGGGCAGGTTACGATTGTCTCCCATAATGGTGACATCAGGGCGAATGAACGCTTTCTTGAAGGACGTGGTTTGCCCCATGAAACCGGCAATGACTCGCTCATGACTTTGGGTCAACATGGTGGGCACGATGTCCCATTTGGCCGAAAAGTCAAACAGCGTAAAGAAATCATTGATCGGTTTGATGTCCGAATGGGCCTTGGTGCCATCGATTTCCGAGAATTCGTAAACCATCGGGTCCATTTCAAGCTGATAATCCTGAAAAGCCAACCCCGCGTCAAACTTCAATTTTGATTGAGCCGAAGGGTCCGCGGGATCTCCATCAAACATGGGCTCGCAGATGTCCACCTCCTGGGCAGCCAATGCGATGTCGTAGCTATCCGTTCCGGAGCACATGGTGAACAAAAAGCCTCCTCCGACCACAAAATCACGGATGTTCGTGGCCACCGATCGCTTCATCTCACTCACTTTTTGAAAGCCCATGATTTCTGCCGTGCCGCTTTGTCGGGCGACCTCTTCCTGGTACCAAGCCGCACTGCGATACGCACGGTAGAACTTGCCATACTGCCCGGTAAAATCTTCGTGGTGAAGGTGCAACCAATCGTACTTCGGCAATTCACCTGTCAGGATTTCGGTGTCGTACACCACGTCGTACGGAATCTCCGCATACGTCAACACAAGCGTCACCGCGTCGTCCCACGGCTGCTTGCCCTCCGGGCTGTACACCGCAATTTTGGGCGGAACCTCCAGCTTGACCCGCTCCATGTTGACTTCTGGATCGGCGATTTCTTGCAAGATTTGGGAGGCCTGAACATCTGCAATCACCTGATGTGCCACCCCACGAATGACACACTCATTCTGAATCTCGGGAATATTGGGAAGAAGAAAACTCCCGCCTCGGTAGTTCAAGAGCCACTCCACCCCCACCCCATTCTCCAGCACCCAAAACGCCACACCATACGCCTTCAAATGGTTGGTTTGGCTGTCGTCCATGGGCACCAAAATGCGCGCGGCCCACAGGGATTGCACCAACACACAACCCACCAGGGTCAAACCCACACGTCGAAGCGATTCCATCATTGGTTCAAGATAGGTCGAGAACGCCGTACGAATGTTCAAGTCAGAACGGGACGCCGTCCCCGCTGTCGTCATTCATTTTGGACCCCACCGTGATGGTCTTGGGTTCACTGAACGCCGCGTTCGGTTGCATCGCTCCGCCAAATGCCGATTCAGAGAAGGTGTCGTAATTGGTGAATTTGGCCAAGCGTTGGACAAACTTCATTTTGATGGTGTCCAAGGCACCGTGGCGGTGTTTGGCCAAAATCAATTCTCCAAGTCCATTTGTGTCAATGCCATCAGGGTGTTCAGTGATGCCATAGTACTCCGCTCTGTAAATGAACGCCACGATGTCGGCATCCTGCTCAATGGCGCCCGATTCCCGCAGGTCAGACAGCAAGGGACGCTTGTCCCCGCCCCGAGTCTCTACGTTCCGACTGAGCTGAGACAGCGCAATGATGGGAACATCCAACTCCTTGGCAATGGACTTGATGGAACGACTAATGCTCGAGATTTCCTGCTCACGGTTGCCTTTGTCCGAGCCCGCACTCATCAATTGCAGGTAGTCAATCACCACCAAGTCGATGCCGTGTTGTGCCTTCAATCGACGGCACTTCGCCCTCAATTCAAAAATGTTCAGGCCTGGGGTGTCGTCAATGAAGAGCGGAGCATCACTCAGTTTTCCCACACGCGAATACAATTGTTGGTACTCGTGTTCCTCCAAGTTTCCTTTCCGGAATTTGTCGCTGTTGATTTCGGTTTCAGAGGAAATCAAACGCTGCACAAGCTGAACGGCACTCATCTCAAGGCTGAACACAGCCACAGGAATCTGGTGATCCACAGCCATGTTGCGCGCCATCGAAAGCACGAAGGCTGTTTTCCCCATCCCGGGACGCGCCGCAAGCACAATCATGTCTGACCGTTGCCAGCCCCCAGTGATTTTGTCGAGTTCATTGAATCCAGAAGGGACCCCACTCACCCCGTCTTCGTTGTTCCGAGCAGCCTCAATGTCCTCAAGGGCCTGTTTCATCACGGCCCCCATGCTTTCGTAGCTCTTGCGGATGTTGCCCTCGGCCACCTCAAACAACTTGCTCTCCGCCTCGTCGAGAAGATCAAAGACGTCAGACGTCTCATCATAGGCTTTCTCGATGATGGTGTTTGAAACGCGAATCAACTCGCGTTGAATGTGCTTTTGGGCAATGATGCGTGCGTGAAATTCCACATTGGCGCTGCTTGCAACCCTCGTGGTCAACTCCGCAACACGGTGGCTCCCACCGAGCATGTCCAATTTGCCGTCCATCCGAAGCTGCTCGGTGACCGTGAGCAAATCAATGGGCTCGGACTTGTTGAACAAGGCCTGGATGGCCCGAAACACCTCTCCATGGGCCTCCACGTAGAAACTCTCGGGTTGAAGAACGTCAATCACCGCATTCACAGCCGACTTCTCCATCATCATGGCGCCCAGCACCACCTCCTCCAACTCTTTGGCTTGAGGTTGCACTTTGGCCCCTGGCACCAATGGATTCGCAGTGCGCATCAGGTCTCGAGGTCGGCCTTGTGCCTGTGAATTGGAGGGAGAGGGAGAATCGTACATGGGACGTGCAAGGTACGTCGCGGCTCGCGTCCGTTGTTCACATGTTTTCATCGTCGTTTTTCACACTCTGATCGCCTGAAATGTTGCCCATCCCGAATCGCGATTCTACCTTCGTTCCATGGGAGAAATGCTTCATTTTCCGCAGGAAGAACCTGACTTCAGTGTTGCCCTGTCCACGAGTCTTGTTGTCTTCGGCTTTGACGGTGTCGACCTGAAAATCTTGCTTGCACGAAGCACGCGCCCTCCATTTGAAGGCGCCTTGTTCTTGCCAAGCCGCTATCTCAAAGCTGGAGAAGAACTGCTGCTCTCTGCCAAGAAGATGTTCAGCGATTTGTTTGGCTACGACAATCCCAGTACGGTAGAGCAACTCCGCGCGTTTGGCCAAGTATTCCGTCACCCGGGGGGACGCGTGGTCAACATTGCGCACTACGCCTTGGTGCACACCGATGATTTCAAAACGGAACGCTGGGAGCAGCACGGCATGCATTGGGTTTCCGTCTCGGAGATTCCTGACCTCGCCTTTGACCACAACGACATCGCAGACTATGCGAGAGAGCGGCTCAAGCGCCGCGTCAGACGTCGTCCTGTAGGTTTTGACCTGTTGCCGAAGGAATTCACCCTCGGGCAACTTCAAAACCTCTACGAGAAGGCCATGCGGAAGTCCTTTGACAAAAGGAACTTTCGGAAGAAACTCTTCAAGTCCAAACTTCTCATTGACCTTGAAAAAAAGGCCGACGGCTCAGGATATGGCCAGCACAAAGGCAGCCTGCTGTTTAGTTTCAACGACGAGGCTTACAGCCTGATGAAACTCAAAGGATACGACTTCGTCTTCTGACAACAGGTCAAAGACCAAAGGCCTTTTTGACCTCCTCGACCTTGTCGAGCTTTTCCCATGGGAACAGCTCAACCGTCATTTCCTTCGCTTCGCCACCCGCGTGGGTTGCAAATCGCTTGGTCACCACTTCGCTCGGACGCCCCATGTGCCCGTATGCCGCAGTCTCCGTATAAATCGGTGTGCGAAGCTTGAAGCGTCGTTCAATGTGGTACGGCTGCATTGGAAAAATGCCCGCAATGCGCTCGGCAATCACACCATCCTCGACGTCAATCTTGCTCGTCCCGTATGTGTTGACATACAAACCCACGGGATCGGCGACACCAATGGCGTACGCCACCTGAACAAGCACCTCATCACAGACGCCTGCTGCCACCAAATTCTTCGCGATGTGGCGCGTCGCATAAGCCGCTGAACGGTCCACCTTCGAAGGATCCTTCCCACTGAATGCTCCTCCGCCATGGGCACCTTTGCCCCCATAAGTGTCGACAATGATCTTGCGGCCTGTCAATCCCGTATCGCCATGCGGCCCACCGATGACGAATTTCCCTGTAGGGTTGACATGCAGTTTGTGATCTCCGGTGAACAGCGCTTGCACACGTTCGCTCATCGAAGCTTTCACCCGAGGAATGAGGATGGTAGCGACGTCTTCTTCGATCTTGGCGAGCATGGCCTCGTCATTCGGACCAAAGTCGTCATGTTGGGTGCTTAACACGATGGCTTCGATGCGCTTCGGCGTCCCATCGTTTTCGTACTCAATGGTCACCTGACTCTTTGAGTCTGGGCGCAAGTACGTCATTTCCTTTCCAGCCTTCCGGATGGCTGCCAATTCACGCAACAACCGATGCGACAGCTCCAGCGCAAGCGGCATGAAATTGTCCGTCTCGCGACAGGCGTAGCCAAACATCATGCCCTGATCCCCAGCGCCTTGTTCTTCAGGCTTTGCCCGTTCCACCCCTTGGTTGATGTCTGCGCTTTGTTCATGAATCGCACTGAGCACACCGCAAGATGCGGCATCAAATTGATACTCACTTCGCGTGTACCCAATGTTGGCGATGGTCTCACGTGCAATGGTCTGCACGTCGAGATAGGGCGAGTCAGACTTCACCTCTCCTGCCAACACCACCTGTCCCGTGGTCACCAGCGTTTCACAGGCCACCTTCGAATTCGGGTCAAACGCCAAAAAGTGGTCAATCAAGGCATCGCTAATCGCATCCGCGACCTTGTCAGGATGACCCTCAGACACAGATTCAGAGGTGAAGAAGTAACTCATCTTTCTCGTTTCAGGTATTCTCTCAAATGTAAACGTTCGCGCTTCTCCCACTCCTCCCGTAGGAAAAAGTTATTTCTTCCGAAAGAACAAGCGAATGGGCACTCCTTGGAAATCGTAATGCTCGCGGAGCTGGTTCTCCAAAAAGCGCTTGTAAGGCTCCCGAATGTACTGGGGCAAATTGCAGAAGAACGCAAACGTCGGCGTCTGCGAGGGGATCTGTGTCACGTACTTGATCTTGACGTACTTCCCCTTCCAAGCAGGCGGGGGGTAGTGGTCGATGATGGGCAAAAGCAAGTCGTTCAACTCGCTCGTCGGCACCTTGGATGCACGCGCCTGTCTCACTTCCAACGCCGTCTCAAGTGCTTGCAACACACGCTGCTTCTTCACATTCGACGTGAACACAATCGGAATGTCCGTGAAGGGCGAAGTTCGCTCACGGATCATCTCCTCCATGTCGCGCATCGTATTGGTCTCCTTCTCCACCAAGTCCCATTTGTTCACCACCACCACCACGCCACGGTAGCTCTCGACGATTTGCCAGAAAATGTTCAAATCTTGACGTCCCATGGGGTCACTCCCATCGAGCATCAACAAACACACATCACTCTCATCAATGGCTTTGATGGTGCGAACCGTGCTGTAAAATTCCAGATGGTCGGTGACTTGCTTCTTCTTACGAAGCCCTGCCGTGTCCACAATTTCGAAGTCAAACCCAAACATTTGATACCGCGTGTGCACGCTGTCTCGTGTCGTTCCCGCAATGTCCGTGACAATGTTGCGCTCCTCCCCGAGGATGGTGTTGATGAACGTGCTCTTGCCCACATTGGGCTTTCCCACCACCGCCAACTTCGGCAATCCCAATTCTTCTTGCTCCGGCATCGTTGGCAATGCCTCCACAACGGCATCGAGCAGCTCCCCCGTCCCGTATCCATTGTTGGCGCTGATCCGATGAATCTCATCTGCCAACCCCAACCGATAAAACTCCTCTGCTCCCACGTCATGGGCCGACGTGTCGACTTTGTTGCACACCAACATGATGGGCTTGCCCGTCTTGCGCAAGAGGTTGGCTATGTCCTGGTCCAAATCCGTGATGCCCACCTCAATCTCCACCATGAAAAGAATCAAATCCGCCTCCTCCAAGCTGATCTCAACCTGGCCGCGGATGGCTGCCTCAAAACTGTCGTCACTTTTCGTGATCCACCCTCCCGTGTCAATGACGTTGAATTGATGCTCGGTCCAGAGCACCGTCCCGTATTTCCGATCGCGCGTGGTGCCGCTCGTGTCGTCCGTGATCGCTTCTCGCGTCTCGGTCAACCGATTAAAAAGGGTGGACTTGCCCACATTGGGCCGTCCGACAATGGCTACGAGATTGTTCATGGTCGCGCGAAATTCGCAAAATTCAGGGCAAAAAAAAAGGGGCCCCGAAGGGCCCCAAGGATGGCGTCGACATACTCTCCCGCCGTAGCAGTACCATCTGCGCTGGTGAGCTTAACTTCTCTGTTCGGAATGGGAAGAGGTGGACCTCACCGCAATAGACACCTAACGTTCATGTAGGCAATAACCAATGCGCTCATTGGAATCATCCACAAATAGGATGACATACTGGTAGAAGATTAGAGACTGATAAGCTTTCGGGTAATTAGTACCGCTCGGCTTTGACATCACTGCCTTTACACCTGCGGCCTATCAACGTTGTCGTCTACAACGACCCTCAATGAAACCTCATCTCGCGGTGAGTTTCGCACTTAGATGCTTTCAGTGCTTATCTCATCCGTACGTAGCTACTCTGCAGTGCAGCTGGCGCCACAACAGATACACCAGAGGTACGTCCAACCCGGTCCTCTCGTACTAGGGTCAGGTCCGCTCAAGTTTCAAACGCCCACAACAGATAGAGACCGAACTGTCTCACGACGTTCTGAACCCAGCTCGCGTGCCACTTTAATGGGCGAACAGCCCAACCCTTGGGACCTTCTCCAGCCCCAGGA
>CBFHRO010000047.1:2535-16484 GCA_965658245.1 uncultured Flavobacteriales bacterium | reverse complement strand
GTGGTGGCTTGGTGCTTGGGGCTGGAAGCGCTGGGCGCCGTGGCCTTGATGGCGCTTTGGTCGCCCGACGTGGCGTTTGACGGATGGGGGGATCGACTCTTTTCCTCCTTTTTCCACAGTGTCTCCGCCTTCAACAACGCCGGCATCACCCTCTTCACCGACGGCCTTGCGCACCCATGGGTCGCCACCAATTGGCTCGTGCATTGGGTCATCACCGTCTTGGTGTTTTTGGGTGCGCTCGGGATGGTGGCCATGTTCGATTTGTTTGACCTGCGAAAGCTTCGAGAGCGCATGGCCCAGCCCTGGAAAACCATTTCCTTCCCAGCGAAAATCGCGTTGTATTTCTCCGTGATTCTTGTGCTGTTGGGCACAGTGGCCTTCGCCTTGCTCGAGTGGAATGGCACGATGGAAGGCATGTCCGGATTTGGGAAATTCACCACGGCCGTTTTCCAAAGCGTGACGCGCACCAGTGGATTCAACACCGTCGACATCGGGGCGGTGGGCATGCCCATGCTTTTCCTGCTGCTGGTGTTGATGTTCATTGGCGCCTCTTCCAGCTCCACAGGCGGCGGCATCAAAACCTCGACCCTCGCCATTGTGCTGGCCGACGTGTGGCGTACCGTGCGCGGCGGCGACCACGTCCAAATCTTCAAGCGCACCATCCATTCCGTCCTCCGAAGCCGGGCGTACAGCGTGCTGCTGTTTTTTCTGGTCGGCAATTTGGTGGGCGTCTTTGTGCTGACAGTGACGGAATCAGAGCTGATGCACACTGGACAATCGTCGTTTTTCGATTTGGCATTTGAACATGTCAGCGCCATGGGGACGGTGGGATTGAGCACAGGCATCACCCCGCTGCTGAGCTCTTGGGGCAAATTGACCCTGGCGTTTGCCATGTTTGTGGGACGCGTGGGCACCCTGACGGTGGCGTTTGCGGTGGGCGGACGAACCTCTCATTCTCACTTCAAATACCCCGAGGGGCATACCATGGTGGGTTGAAGCCGCCCTCGATGCACCTGTCTCATCTTTGCACCCAAACCACACCCATGGGCACCCGAATCACCCCCTACGTCACCCCTGAGGAAGAAGCGAAAAAAAACCAAGTGGCGCGCATGTTTGACGGCATCGCACACCGCTACGACTTCCTCAATCACTTCTTCTCCTTGGGCATCGATGTGCTTTGGCGAAAAGCGTGCATTCGCATGCTGAAGAAAGAAGCGCCATCCAAGTTGCTTGACGTGGCGACGGGAACCGCGGACTTCGCCATTGAGGCGGTGCGGATGGGACTGGATGTTCACGTCACCGGCGTCGACATCAGTGCAGGCATGCTCGAAGTGGGACGTGAAAAAATCGCCGCACGGGGATGGAACGAACGCATTGAACTCATCCAAGGCGATTCCGTGGCCTTGCCCTTTGAGGACGACACGTTCGACGGATACACTGTGGCGTTTGGGGTTCGGAACTTTGAAGATTTGCAGGGCGGACTGAAAGACATGCTTCGCGTGCTGAAGCCAGGGGCATTGGGTTTGGTGTTGGAATTCAGCAAGCCCAAACGCTTCCCCATCAAGCAAGTGTTTGGACTCTACTTCAAGCACATCATGCCGACGGTGGGCAAATGGGTAAGCAAGGATCCGTCCGCATACACCTATTTGCCGGAGAGCGTGCAAGCCTTTCCCGAAGGCGACAGGTTCTTGGACCAATTGCGCATGGCCGGTTACGAAGACGTGCAGGCGCGCATGTTGACGGGTGGCATTGCCACCATTTACACCGGCCGAAAGCCCAAGCGATGATTCTGCGTGTTCTGCCAAGCACCCTGGCGGGCGACACGGTTTGGGCGCCCCCGAGCAAGAGCATCATGCAGCGCGTCGTGGCGTTGGCGACCTTGGCAGAAGGACGCACCATGATCGCGCGCCCCTCCGAATCCGACGATTGCACCCATGCCTTGATGATGGCTGCCCAATTGGGGGCGGAAGTGGAGTTGGGCGAAGATGCCGTGGCCATCCACGGCCAATTTCCTCTGAAGCCCCGTGACACCGTCTTGACTCCAGGCGAATCAGGGCTGGGGCTTCGCATGTTTGGGGTTCTCGCGTCTTTGCATGACGGGCCATTGACGCTCGAGCGATCTGGAAGCTTGCTTTCACGAAACCTTGACAGCTTGGCCGAGGCCCTTGGTTCGTTTGGCGTCAAGGTGGAACACACCCATCCTGGAGAGCACCCCATGGTGACGGGGCCCATCCAAGGCGGCGACGTGAGTGTGGATGCGGCAGGAAGCAGCCAAGTCTTGACTGGTTTGCTTTGCGCCCTGGCCCACGCACAGGGAGACTCGACGATGAACTTGCATGGGGTGGTGAGCCGACCCTACGTCCAAATGACCTTGGAAGTGCTCGAAGACATGGGCATCCACATCGAGGTGGTCGAAGAAGACCCCGACGCGCGCACGATGCTTTTGCGCATTCCTGGCAATCAACGCGCCCAAGCCATGGACATGGCGGTGGACGGAGACTGGTCTGCGGCCGCCTTTTTGTTGGCCCTTGGGGCATTGTGTGCGCCCCATCACCTGAACGTTGAAGGGCTGCATGGCACCTACACCCAGGCGGACGAAGCCATCAAAGGCGCCCTGCTCTTCGGGGGATGTCGCTTGGCAGGCACAGATGAAGGCGTTCAGGTGCTTGCGGGCAAACCCAAGTCGTTCCAAGTCGACCTCACCGACAGCCCTGACCTTTTCCCGCCGTTGGCTGCACTTGCTGCCTTTGGCAAAAAACCGAGCACCCTCCGAGGACTGCACCGCCTCGGCAACAAGGAATCCAACCGCGGACTCGTGATTCAATCTGAGTGGGCGCGCGTGGGCATCCGCGTCGACCTCGACGAAGCCAACGACACCATGACCATCCATCCAGGGCAACCCCAACCTGGGCGCATGTCTTCCCACGGCGACCACAGAATGGCCATGGCCGCCGCCCTTTTCGGGGCCGCTGGCGCACCTGTCGAGATTGAAGGTGCCGAGGCCGTGGCGAAAAGCCATCCCGCCTTTTTCGACGATTTGGAAGCCCTTGGGGTCCAGATTCAGGTGGTGGCCAATTGACCGTCGTCGACGCCTTTTAGTACGACACTGGCCGTCGCGGCGGCCCCCATGCCCCCCAGCAAGGGACCCACGGTCCAAGCCAACACAGGCACGGACATCCAAAGGGCAAACGGAACACCGACCTGGAGGGCGATTCCTGACCGCTTGAGTGAAGCCCCAAGCCCTGCCCAAGCTCCCCTTCCTTCGCGTTCCCACACGTAATCCATGGCAGAGGCTCCATAGGCCCATGCCCCCAAGAGCCATGCAAGCGGCAAGGTGATGGGGCTCAAGACGGGCACGGCCAGACCCAACCCCCAAAGCACGAGGGTCAGGGACCATTCAAACGCCGCGAGCAAGGCCGCAGATCGCAATCCACGCACCGCATCTTTCACCCATCGCCGCCAAGAAAAGGAGAAGGTCGTGCCGGTGATTTGGGTTTCCACCGCCTCGCTGACTGCCGCCAGCAACGGCCCCATGACCACCAAGACCACGTATTTGGTCAATTTCAATTTGACCACCAGCAACAGGGCCCAAATCAGCCACTCCACCACCGGCGCCAACCAGCCGCTCGTCGTCTCCAAGGACAGCGCCGAGAGCAAACGGGTCGTCGCCACGTCCGCTGCCGCAGCGATGCCCCACCAGCCCAAAGCCGCCAGACCCATTGTCAGGCCTGCGCCCGGAATGAACCACCACGCCAAAGGTCCGCGAAGGATGGACCATGCCCGCCGTTGAGATGCGATTGCTTGCCTCCATGTTCTCATGGTGCGAATGTGAGAAAGTGTGCTGCCTCGTCGACCAAAGCCCCATGAAAAGATGTGAACTTTCCCTCATGCGGATTCACCTGATTGCAGTGGGCGGCAGCGCCATGCACAATTTTGCGTTGGCCTTGGCCGATGCGGGGCATCATGTTACGGGAAGCGACGACCAAATCTTTGAGCCCAGTCGCGGCCGATTGAAAGCGGCGGGGTTGCTTCCCACTGAGGAAGGCTGGGATCCGGAGCGCATCACCCCCGACCTCGATGTGGTCATCCTCGGCATGCATGCCCGGACAGACAACCCCGAGTTGGAGCGCGCCCAAGCGTTGGGCTTGCGCATCCAGAGCTACCCCGAGTTTTTGAGGTTTGCCACAGAATCCAAAAAGCGCATGGTGGTCGCGGGAAGTCATGGCAAGACCACTATCACCTCCATGATTCTGCATGCCCTTCACCGCGAAGGACGCCCCACAGATCTGATGGTGGGCGCGCAACTCGAAGGATTTGACCGCATGGTGGACCTCCAAGACGCGCACGAATGGGCCGTGATCGAAGGCGACGAATACCTGAGTTCACCCGTGGATTTGCGGCCCAAATTTTTGTGGTACGGCCCCCATGTGACGGTGGTGACGGGCATCGCTTGGGACCACGTCAATGTGTTTCCGACAGAGGAAAACTACATCGCTCAATTCGAGGCCTACCTCCAAACAGTCCAGCCGGAGGGCACAGTCATCCATTGCACCGAAGACGACACCCTGAACGAGGTGGTTGGCCGTGTGAAAGCCATCCGTTCCGACATTCATTGGGTGGGTTACGAGACGCCCCACCATGGGCCCACCCCAAAAGGGAGTGTCGTGACTTTTCAAGAGGGGCACGAGATTCAGCTCGCCCTGCTCGGCGCCCACAACATGCAAAATCTGGCCGCCGCCCGGGCTTGTTGCACAGCCATGGGTCTTTCGGAAAAAGCCTTCGACCAACACATGCAAGACTTTACGGGCGCTGCGCGGAGGCTCGAAGTGATGCATGAAGACTTGGATTGTGCGTTTGTGGCGTTTCGGGACTTCGCGCACGCCCCCTCCAAACTCAAGGCCACCCAAGCTTCTGTCGTGGGACAGTTCCCTTCGCGCGGCGTCACCGCTGTGTTTGAACTTCACACATTCAGCAGCCTGAGCAAAGCGTTCATCCCGCAATACAAAGACGCGATGAATGCCGTCGACCACGCCATTGTGTACTTCGACCCCGAGGTGGTTCGCCACAAGAGACTTCCCGAATTGAGCGCGGAGTTCGTCCAGGGTGCTTTTGGACGCGACACGCTTGAAGTGATCACCGACCGGGATGTGCTTGCACAGCGTTTGGCGTCTGTCCCCAGGGAACAGCACGTGCTCTTGATGATGAGCAGTGGCCGTTTTGGGGGCGTAGAATTCAGCCCAACCCCACGTCCAGTGACATCATGACAATGAACCCTCCGATGAAGCCCAGGGTGGCCACATCGGTGTATTTGTCCCGTTGCGTTTCTGGAATGACCTCTTCCACAACCACGTAAATCATCGCGCCGGCTGCAAACGCCAAAGCGTAAGGCAAAATGGGGCGCATGGCCATCACGGCGACGGCGCCAATGACAGCCGCCACAGGCTCCACAATGGCCGACAACTGTCCATACCACCAAGCTTTGGTGCGGGACACCCCATCGCGTCGCAACGGCATGCTCACAGAGAGACCCTCTGGGAAATTCTGAATGCCAATGCCGATGGCCAAGGCCACCGCACCCGCAGTCGTGGCCCCATCAAGTCCGAGCGCCGCCCCACCAAACAAGACCCCCACCGCCAATCCCTCGGGGATGTTGTGCAACGTGATGGCCAACACCAAAAGGGTGGTTCGGTGCCAATCCGTGGCAGGACCCTCTGCTTCGTCTTTGCTGAAATTGATGTGGAGGTGTGGCGTGAATTTGTCGAGGGCGTAAATGAACAGCGCACCCAATGCGAAGCCAATCGCAGGAGGCCCCACCTTGGCAAACCCTTCCCCACCTGTCATGTCAATGGCCGGCGCCAGCAAAGACCAAAAACTGGCCGCCACCATCACGCCTCCCGTGAATCCGAGCATCCCGTCAAACCACTTGCGGTTCATGGATTTGAACGGAAACACCAACGCCGCTCCGGCTGCGGTCATCCCCCAAGTGAACAAAGTCGCGACAAAGGCAGACCACACAGGTCCCAGCCCTTCAAACCATCCAATCAAATGTTCCATCTTGTCAATCAGATTTGCTTGCGATTCCGTTTTGTTTGCAATTCAGCTTTGCGCACCATGAGTTGGTCCAGCCATGCCGAGGGAAGTGCTTCTACTTGTTCGGGGGTCAAAATGCCCCCCAGCGCAATGCCTTTGGCCGTCATCGCGGTGAGCATGTCGCGGTTGTCGTTGCGCACGCCCGTGACTTCGCATCGCACGAGAGGCTTCAACGCCGACAAGACACACTCTTCTCCCCCAGGATGAAACGTCCCGTCGGCCTTTGGAATGGGATCGCCATGAGGGTCCGATTTGGGGTGGCCCAAATACGCATCAAGCCGCTCCACCAACGCCACGCTGTCCACGTGCTCCAGCTGCTCAGCAATGTCGTGCACCTCTTCCCAACCAAAGCCCAACCTGTCCACCAAGAACGTCTCCCACAACCGGTGTTTCCGAACGAGTGACAACGCCAACTTCCGTCCTGCAGCGGTCAACCGCGCTCCATGATAAGGTCGGTGTTCTGCCCAGCCCAACTCGGCCAACACTTGAACCATCGCCGTGACGCTCGGCGGCTTCACGCCCAAGTGCGTCGCCATTTGGGTTGTGGACACCCATTGCCCTTCATTCAGTTCACCCAAAGCGTACAACGCCTTCAGGTGATCCTCTCGCTGGGTGCTCTTTGACATGTCGCAAAAGTACGTCAATGCCTCGCATTTTTAGTTTCGGCTAAATTTTTTTTTAGTGAGGACTAAAAATGATCGCCATGAAGAGCATCCCAACCTTGGTCGTTTTGACCGACCTTGCCTGCGATGAAAAGGCTGTTCATCGTGCGACACGGCAAGGCCCAATCCCCGGGATTTGGCTCCGACTTTGACCGCGCTTTGTCCGATCGCGGCAAGACCGACGTCGAAGCATTGGGTCGATGGACGGCCGAGGTCCGCACCCCTCACGCCCCCCTTCAAACGAGTCCGGCCGCGCGAACACGTGCCACGGCCGAAGGGCTGTGCGCTGCTTGGGGCGAATCCCTTGACGCCATCCACCTTGAACCCGACGCCTACTTGGCATCGGACCGGGCCTGGATGGGCTGGGTGAATGCCTGGGACGACAACCACGACAGCGGATGGATTGTGGGGCACAATCCAGGGTTGAGCGACTTGGTGGAGCGGCTGACGGACCAACCCGTTTGGCTCCCCACCTGCGGCCTCGCAGAAGTCACGTTGGAAGTGGACTCTTGGGCAGAAGTCTTCGCCAGCACGGGCCGATTGAGGGGATTGTTCACGCCCAAATCCGCGATGAGGCCATGACACGTGTAAGATGGGAATGGTGGATTGCGGTTGCAGCCTTGATTGGATTCATCTGGCGATTCAGCGAGCTGACCATGTACTTTTTGGCCGCGGTGGCATTGAGTTTTGTAGGCAAACCCGTGGTCAGTTGGGTGGCCCAACGTCGCATGGGCTCCAAGCAACTCGGAAACAACATCGGGGCGGGCGCGGCGCTGAGCTTGATGGCCCTGTTTGGCATGGGTGTGATGATGATGTTTGCCCCGCTTGTTCAAGAGCAACTTCAAGCGCTGGCACAGCTCGACTCCAAGCAACTCACCCGACATTGGAATGAGGCCCTTCGTTTGGTGGACGTTTGGACCACGGGCATCGACTTGAGTGGCGAAGGCATGCGGAACAGCGCCTATTTGGCGGAACAAGCCATGGAATTGGTGCAGCTGAACAACGCAAGCACCTTGTTTTCGGGAATCATCGCCTCCATCGGAAATGTCTTTGTCACGGGATTTTCCGTCGTGTTCATGGCATTCTTCCTGATGCGTGAGCCCGAATTGTTCAAAGACCTTGTCCTGGCGTTGACTCCTGAAACCAAAAGACAGGCCATGACCCGCATCATGGAACGCTCGGGCCAAATGCTGACGCGTTACTTCGGCGGCCTGGTCATTCAGGTGGTGATCGTGACCGTGGTGGTCGGATTGGGACTCACCTTGTTGGGTGTCCCCCATGGCTGGCTCCTTGGTTTGCTCGCGGGACTGTGCAATTTGATCCCCTACCTCGGTCCGCTGTTGGGAGCCGGTGTTGGGGCGCTTGTCATGATTTCCAGCGGCGTTGAATGGCACGACTTTGCGTGGGCCATGGGCGCCTATTTGGCAGCGCAAGCAGTGGACAACGTCTTCACCCAACCTGTGATTTTTGCGAAACGGGTGTTTGCCCATCCCCTCGAAATCTTTGTCGTCATCTCCGTGGCAGGGAGTCTCGCGGGTCCTGCAGGCATGGTCCTGGCCATTCCAACTTACACGTTGTTCCGCATCGTCGCCACGGAGTTCTTCCAGGAATTCCCATGGATTCAGGCGTTGACCCAAAGCATGGCCAACCGCGAGAATGCGGAGAAGTGAACCCATTGTGAATGGGCGGTGAACAACTCCGCGCGATTTCGTCGGACCAACACAGGTACTGGAGCGCCCGCATGGTCTACCTTTGAATCCCGTAACCACGGGACATGCCTCTTCCAACCTCTTCCTCCTCCACAGACGCCCTCGCAAGCGGGCGCAACAGCCGCTACATTTTTGTCACTGGAGGGGTGAGCAGCAGTCTTGGAAAGGGCATCGTGAGTGCCTCTTTGGCCAAATTGCTCCAAGCGCGAGGCTACAAGGTGACCATTCAAAAGCTCGACCCCTACATCAATGTGGATCCGGGCACGTTGAACCCCTATGAACACGGCGAGTGCTATGTGACGGTGGACGGCGCGGAAACCGATTTGGACTTGGGGCACTACGAGCGCTTCCTCAACGTCCAGACCACCCAGGCCAACAACATCACCACGGGGCGGATTTACCAGAGTGTCATCGACAAGGAGCGGCGAGGAGAATACTTGGGCAAGACCGTCCAAATCATCCCGCACATCACCGACGAAATCAAGCGCTGCGTCCAAATCTTGGGCTCCAAGCACGATTATGATTTCGTGATCACAGAGATCGGGGGCACCGTCGGCGACATTGAGTCCCTGCCCTACATCGAGGCCGTCCGCCAAATGAAGTGGGAATCTCCCGCAGACACCCTCGTCGTGCATCTCACCTTGGTGCCTTACTTGAGCGCGGCGGGCGAGTTGAAGACCAAACCCACACAACACTCCGTCAAGCAATTGCTCGAGTTTGGGGTGCAACCCGACGTGTTGGTGTGTCGCACCGAGCACCCCCTCCCCGCCTCTGTACGCACCAAGCTTGCCCGGTTCTGCAACGTGGCACCCAACGCCGTCATCGAAAGCATCGACGCCGACACCATTTACGATGTCCCCTTGCTGATGCAAGACGAACGCTTCGACGAAGTCGTGCTCGGCAAACTGGGCATGGACGAGGGCGACACCAAGGCCAACTTGGACGAGTGGAAAGACTTCTTGCGGCGCTACAAAAACCCCCAGCGTCACGTGCGCATCGGACTGGTGGGCAAGTACGTCGAATTGAAAGACAGCTACAAAAGCATCGCCGAAGCGCTGGATCACGCTGGCGCGCTGTTGGAAACCAAAGTCGATGTCGACTGGATCCACAGCGAACAAGTCACCCCTGACAATGTCAGCGCGCGCTTGAATGGACTGCACGGCATCCTGGTGGCACCGGGATTCGGCTCCAGGGGCATTGATGGCAAGTTGACCGCGATTCGTCATGCCCGCGAGGAAGGCATTCCCTTCTTTGGCATTTGTCTCGGCATGCAATGCGCTGTCATTGAGTTTGCGCGGAACGTCTTGGGCATGCCCGAAGCGCATTCCACGGAAATCAAGGAGTACACGCCAGACCCGGTCATTGATTTGATGGGGGAACAAAAGAGCATCACCAACATGGGCGGCACCATGCGGTTGGGCGAATATCCCTGCACACTCAAGGCCACTTCCAAGGCCCGCGACGCATACAGCAATGCCGAGGAGATTTCAGAGCGTCACCGCCACCGCTACGAATTCAACAACGCCTACCTCGAGCGCTTTGAACACGCCGGCATGGTCGCGACAGGAATCAACCCTGACACGAAGCTTGTCGAGATTGTGGAAATTCCAGGGCACCCCTATTACGTGGCCTCCCAATTCCACCCAGAGTACGCCTCTACCGTGCTCAACCCGCACCCCTTGTTTGTGTCGTTTGTGCAAGCCGCTGTGAATCACGACGACCTCGACTTGACTTCTGGCACCTCGTCTTCCGAAGCGAAGGCCTCAAGCGCCAGCTGATCGAAGCATTTGGATGTGGGGAATGTCGTCTTCCAGATAGGGCGCGCCCACAGAACTGAAACCCAGATCTTCGTACCAACCTTCCAGATAACACTGCGCTGAAATCCGGATGCCTTGGTCCGGCCAAGTTTGTGCGGCAACGTCAATGCTTCGTTTCATGAGTTCCTTGCCGATGCCTTTGCCGCGTTGGTCTCTTCGCGTGGCCACCCGGCCGATGCTGGTTTCTGCATAGCTCACCCCTGGCGCCAAGATCCGCGCACAAGCAACCGCGGAAGCGCCCTTGGCAACCGACTCCTCCTCACCCCACACATGCCACGCGCGAAGGTCCTTGCCGTCCAAATCCGGGTAGGGACAATCCTGCTCCACCACAAACACATCCACCCGCAAACGCACCATCGCGTGCCATTCGTCGCGGGTGAGGGCTTCCCAGGGTTTGGCTTTCCATTCCATCTCTTCAAAATTAAGGCACAAAAAAAGGGGGCCACAGCCCCCTTTTGAGTCATTCGAATCGTATTCGCTCAGAAGCGCGCACCCAAGTTGATGCGCAATCCCACGGCGGGATCGTTGAGAAGCATGTCCACGTTCAATTGAGGTGCGATGTAGAGCACGTCTTTGAAGTCGATGTAACGACCGGCATTGATGCCGAGGTCGAGGTTGTTGATGGGGTCATCCACATCCAATCCCACGTAGTAGTCACCCATGAAGTACTGGCCTCCGATGGAGAGGTCCAAAGCATCAAAGGTGCCGCCAAAACCAGATTTGGCCGTGACGACAATGTCGTCTGCTACAGCGTAACCGACTGTGGCGTCAAAGCCAACTCCAGAGGAGAAGACATTCAACAGAGTTGTGGCGTCCCCAGTGCCCAAGTACCACGAGCCCTTCGGCTGGCTGGCATCCTGTGCGAACGAGAAGGTTGCAGTCGCAACTGCGAAGAGAGAGAGAACAAACTTTTTCATCTGAAATAGATTTTAGGTTCGATGCAAATCAACGCCCAAGAATGTGTCTCAATGACACCTGAACGAATCACATTCCAACATTGAGATGTTAAACACTTTGACAAATCACTTATTTACAATTACTTACAACCAAATCTCCTGCACATTCATTTCTTGTACTTTCAACACCTTTTCCCGAATCAGCCCCACCCTACCTTTGAATCATGGCCGAAAAAAGGAACATGCTCTCTGTGGAAGGACTCTCCAAAACCTATGGCGAAAGGCAGCTTTTTGCTGACTTGACTTTTGGTGTCCAAGAGGGAGAGCGCGTGGCGCTTGTGGCGCGAAACGGCTCGGGAAAATCCACTTTGCTTCGGGCGATTTGCGGGCAAGAACCCGCCGACAGCGGTCGGGTGGTCTTTTCCTCCGGCGTAAGGCATGGGCACCTTCGGCAGGAATTGGAATTGAGCCCCGAGGCTTCCATCCTGGACACCCTCTACATCGGCGACAGTCCTGCCGTCGTGGCCATGCGCTCCTACGAAGCCGCGTTGAGTCAGGGATTGGAGGGCGACGCACTTCAACGCGCCTACGACGCCATGGATGCACATGAGGGTTGGAATTTTGAAGCGCGTGCCCGAGAGATTTTGGGAAAGCTCAACCTCCACAATTTGGATCGACGGATTGGCAGCTTGAGTGGCGGGGAAAAACGACGTGTGGCCCTCGCCCAAGTGTTGCTGGAGGCACCGGATTTTTTGGTGCTTGACGAGCCCACCAACCATTTGGACCTCGACATGATTGCGTGGTTGGAAGCCCGTTTGGCATCCATGGGCACCACCCTGGTCATGGTCACACACGACCGCTACTTCCTCGAGAACGTCTGCGACCGCATCTTGGAACTTGAGGACAAGACGCTCCACAGCTATCACGGGAACTTCAGCTATTTCTTGGAGAAGCGGGCGGAGCGACGTGCCAACGCGCAGGCCGTTCAGGAACGTGCCCAAAGCCACATGAAGCGCGAACTCGAATGGGTGCGAGCCACGCCATCCGCACGCACCACCAAGAGCAAAAGCCGTCTTGACCGCTTCCAAGACCTCAAAGCCGAAGCCGCAAAACGCATTCAAGAAGACCCGCTTCACCTCTCCGTCATTCCTGAGCGCCTCGGCAGCAAGATTGTGGAATTGCACAAGGTCAAACGCGCTTACGATGAGCGTGTGCTCTTTGAAGGGTTGACGCACCACTTCAAACGAGGAGAGCGCATCGGTCTCGTGGGTCAAAACGGCACCGGCAAGTCCTCCCTCTTGCAACTGATCTTGGGCCAAGCGGATGCAGATGCCGGCAAAGTGGTGGTTGGCGAAACCGTGGTGTTTGGGCATTACGCGCAAGAAGGCGGCCACTTCAATGAAGATTGGAAGGTCATCGATGCCGTCCGAGACATCGGCGATTGGATCCCTCTCAAGGGCGGCGCCAAACTCACTGCCGCCCAGCTGTTGGAACGCTTCTTGTTTCCACACGCCATGCACCATCAATACATCCGGTTGCTGAGCGGAGGGGAACGCAAGCGACTTCATCTGCTGCGCATTCTGATGCGAAACCCCAACTTCTTGGTGCTCGACGAACCGACCAACGATCTGGACATCTTCACCCTTTCCGTGCTCGAGGAGTTTTTGATGGATTTTTCAGGGTGCCTTGTGGTCGTGTCGCACGACCGGTACTTCATGGACAAACTCGTGGACCACGTCTGGGTGCTTGGCGAAGATGGCCAAACCACCGTGCGCGACTACCCTGGAAACTACTCCCAATACCGGGCCCTGCGTTCCAACGAAGCGAAGCTGGCCCATGCCAAACAGGCTGCCGCCAAACGCGACGATCCCACCCCTGCCTCCGTGGAAATCAAGGGGGACTATTCGGCACGTCTGAGCTACAAGGAACGGCTGGAGTTTGAAACGCTTGAAAAAGACCTGCCCAAACTCGAAGCCCGCCGAGACGAATTGCAGTCCTCGCTTTTGGCAGAAACGAACCATCAAGCGATGCAAGCACTTGGTGAGGAACTGGGGCAACTGACCGAACAGATTGACATGGCAGAAATGCGGTGGCTCGAACTTTCTGAGCGAGCCTGAGCCTCTCCCATGCGTACCCGATCTGTTCTGGGTGATTCCTTCGCAAGCACCCCTTGAAAAAACACTTGTGACGGCATTCAACCTTTTGGGGTTTTCGATGTTCTAGTTTCGTTACACAATTCATTTCTCAGACCAAAAAAGATTATGAAGCCATTCTTTCTAAGCGTTTTGTTCATGGCCTTCGGAGCCCTCTTGGGAACGACGGCAGCGCAATCCTGCGACATCGAGGCCATCGCCTCCCTCCAGACCGAACTCTGGGGTCAAGAAGTCAGTTTCACGATTTCTGATGACAACGGCATTTTGGCAGAAGGCCAAGGACTGGCCGATTACGCCTTGCAGGAAACCACTTTTTGTTTAGACAGCATCTCTGGATGTTTGACGCTCGAAATGTTCGACAGCTTCGGCGACGGATGGAACGGCGCCTTTCTCGAGGTGAGCATTCCTGCCTTGGGCCTGTCCTTGGGGGGCTTCACGCTTGAAACAGGCGATTATCAAGCCTTCTCGTTTGGGGAGGGCTGTGATCAGGAGGTCATTGAAGTCGAAGGATGCACGGACCCCTCGGCGTTCAACTACGACCCTTTCGCCACCATCGACGATGGCTCTTGCTCTTACGATTGCGAATGTGAAGACATCTACGACCCCGTCTGCGCATACGATT
>CBFHRO010000047.1:0-2437 GCA_965658245.1 uncultured Flavobacteriales bacterium | reverse complement strand
CGTCCCCGAATGTGGGGAGAATGAAATGCAGGTGGTCGCCACTCTCCAAACGGACATTTGGGGCGGTGAAGTGAGCTTCAGCATCTCCAACGACATGGGCGTGCTCCTCAACGGCGAAGGCCTCGGCGATTACGCGACGTATCTCTCCTACAACTGCCTTGAAGACAGCGCGGGATGCCTCGTGCTTGAGATGTTTGACAGCTTCGGGGACGGATGGAACGGCGCCTACCTCGACGTGAGCATCCCCTCCCTCGGCCTCTCTTTGGGCACCTTCACCTTGGAGACTGGAAGCTATCAAGCCATTTCGTTTGGGGTTGATTGTGAGACCGAAATTGTGGAAGTCGAAGGATGCACAAACCCCTTCGCATCCAATTACGATCCATACGCCACTGTGGATGATGGTTCGTGTTCTAACGATTGTGAATGTGACGATGTGTACGAGCCCGTGTGCGCCTATGACTATTTCACGGGCGACTACGTCACCTTCAACAATGCGTGCGAAGCCGAATGCTGGAACGCTTGGGTGGTTTGGAATGGGGATTGTGCAGATCAACCCATCTACGGCTGCACCAACCCTGAAGCCCTCAACTACAACCCTGAGGCCACAGAAGATGACGGATCGTGTGCTGTCATCCCAGTATGCGGAGAGGACCAAACCGAACTGCTCATCCAAACCGCGGGCAACGATTCGCTGAATGACCTCGGCATTTTTGTCTCTCTCTACTGGAACCTTACCACGGACTTGGGCCAGTATGTGGAGCTCGTCTACGACTACAACGAAGCAGGCACAACGGCATATGGGTGCTTGAACGACGGGTGCTACAACTTCTACCTCTACGACTACGGCTGGACGCCTGGCTTGGGCAGTGCAGACGTCAGCTTGAACGGGGAAGTCACTTCATACAGTGTTGGTGCTGATCAATTTGACGCCGTGTTTGCCCTTGGGGTGAACACCGACGGTTGTGAGGTCACCATCCCAGGTTGCACCGATCCTGAGGCATTGAACTACTACGCTTCGGCCACAGTCGACGATGGCTCTTGCCAATACCCCTTCGTTTGCGACAACGGCGAAGTTGGGTACGTGTACCTCTCTACCTCCCTGGCCGCAGTCAACCTCGACATCGTATCTGAAAATGGGGATCTCGTGTACTCGGAGCAAGACGCCTTCAACTTCGGCGGACTGTATGGTGAAATCTGCATCGAACCCAACACGTGCTACACGGCTGTGGTGACTGGCGACATGAGTGGCGGCAATGGCTGGAACGACGGTGTGTTCGGAGTGAGCACAAGCTTCCTCGACTTGGTGTATTCAGAATGGCCTGGGGAAGGCGACTCTTGGGTCGTCCAATTCAGCTTGGACGGCGCATGTGGCGAGGACACTTCCGACGACATTTATGGATGCACCGATCCCGAAGCAATGAACTTCGATCCAACAGCACTTCTTGACGACGGCTCGTGTGAGTACGAAACCCTGTGCCCAGGCATGTTCGAAGTGACGTTTGTTCTCGACGGTGGAGCGATGCCGGACGAGGTGAACTTGAACGTGTCCAATGAAGACGGAGACATCCTGATGGAAATGGACGGTTACACCGGTTCTTCCACAGGATGCGTGCCCGCTGGCTGTTACCGGGTCGAAATGATGGATGACCTCGGGGACGGATGGAATGGTGCGTTCGCCGAAGTGTTTGTGGATGGTGAATCTGCAGGCACGATGACCCTGGAAGAAGGCGATTATGAAATGGAAATGGTGGGGCTTGGCGTGGAGGATTGTGAAACGCCAGACAACACCGATGACGTCCATGAGGCGGGCATCCTCGGCTTAAGCCTGGACCTCTTCCCCAACCCAGGGCAAGACGTGTTGAACATTCGCACTTCAGGATGCCAAACCCAAACGCCTGTCGCATTGAATGTCTTCAATGCCGAAGGGCGACTCGTCCACACAATGGCGCAGGGTGTCCAAAGCAACCTCGAAACGTTGATTGTCGACGCCTCTGCGTGGGACGCAGGCTTCTACATCATCCAACTGAACCAAGGCAACGCCATGGTTCAGCAACGATGGGTGAAACTGAAGTGATCGCTTGAAACCAACATGAAAAAGGGCTGCCCGTGGGCAGCCCTTTTTGTTTTCAGGCGCAGCGCTTCAATGTCAAGAACGCATCCTCAAGGCCTCATTGCTGGTCGAAGTCAAGCACCACCGCCTCCTCGCCTTCAACATGAGCCTGGCATGCCAACACATATCCTCGCTCCACCTCTCCAGGCTCGAGGGCGTAGTTGACATTCATGGAGGCCTTGCCTTCCACCAGCTTGGCGCGACACGTGCAGCACACGCCACCAAGGCAACTGTACGGTGCGTCCAATCCCGCATCAAGTGCGGCGTCAAGCATGTTCTTGTCCTTGTCCAACTCCATGGACGTGGTCACCCCATCCAACACCACCT
>CBFHRO010000046.1:0-16906 GCA_965658245.1 uncultured Flavobacteriales bacterium | reverse complement strand
GGGTTGTTGGTGGGATCACCTTCGGGCATCCCCTGCGCCACCCATGCGCTGATCAACGCCTTTTGGTCGTCGGTCAAAAACCGCTCGCCACGCAAAGAGCTGTAGTTGTGGTCCGGAGTCCACGGGGGCATGTAGTTCGTCTGCGTGACGTACTCGATGAACGTGCCAAACGCCGCCACCTCCTCGTAGGTGGTGAAAGGCATGGGGGCGATTTCCCCTTCCCGGTGACACTCTGTGCATTGGCTATAAATCAGCGGCGCGATGTCTGCGTGAAACGTGACCGTCTGCGCCGAAGCGTCCGCAGCGAATACAAATGCCAAAAGGGCGAAAATGCAAGGTTGAATCCTGACCATGGTTGGAAATTACCGATTTTGCCTATAACAGTCAACCTTTGGCATGCGCCACGTGTTTCAAATACAAATTTAAATCATGCGTTTCACCCTCTTCCTCACCGCGTGCTTGGCGGCATCTCCATGCGCAGCCCAAGTCACCTACGGCCTCCAACAAAATGTGATCCCATGGCAAGAAGGACTGTACTTGGCAGGGTATGACGTCCTGAGTGACACGTGGGTTTGGGAGGACACGTTGGCCTACGCCGAAGGGTTTGGGCTCGGATCCTCGACCTACGACCATTGGGAGGACGACTACGTGTTTTTGGGATTGCCCTCAGGCAGCCTAGGCGGGCTCCAATGGATGGAGCAGCCGATTGACGGGGGTGCGCCACTGTTGCTGGACTTCGACGGCAACATGCATAGCATCCACCACGACATGCAAAGCAATCTCTTCTACGGATTGCAAGGCTACGGATTGGACAGCACGTGGGTCGATTTTGGCGACGGCTTCGGCTACTGGGAAATCACCAATTGGGCCACCCAGGTGGTGCAGATTTCTCCATTGGACACCGAAGCCCAAATCACCACGGTCGTCCAACTCCCATGGCTCGAAGGCGTCGTGGCCGGTGCGTCCTGCTACGACAGCGACACGCACCGCTTTTTCATATGGGGCATCGACAACCAAGGAAGTGGCCGGTTGGTGGCGGTGGATTGCGAGGAGGGCACCGTGGTGTCCGACGTGTCTCCTGTGCTCGAGGCCAACCAAAACGTCAGCGAGCTGGAGTACAACATTGTCGACGGCATGCTTTTGGGCTTGCGCTCAACCTACCTGGGCGATGGCAACGCCGACATGGAACTCATCAGCCTCGACCCTGAGACGGGAACGATCACCGCTCAAATGGCGCTGCCCCAGGTCAGCAGTTACACCCCCGACGGCACGGTGTTCGACCAACTCAACCGCATCTACATCCTCCACTACTACCAAGGAACGGGCATCAATCCACACATTCTGTCTGTGGATGCCAGCACCTTTGAGGTGTTGACCGACGTCAGTCTTGGCGCCAACTTCCTGGAGCTGGAAATGAGCAACGTCGCCTTTGCCTCTCAACGCTATGCCACTTCCGGCCTCACGCGTCCGACAGCGCGCTGTGAAGTCTCGCTCTCGAACGGGGCTTGGATTCACCACGGCGCGCACCCATGGACCGTGACCCAAATGGACGTCGCAGGACGCGTGATTTGCACGCAAGACTTGATGCCTGGCGCAGCAATGGACGTTCCTCGAGGAATGTGGATTTGGGAATTCCGACAAGGCGGGGTCACGGACGGCCGAAAGACCTTCCGTCAATGATGCCGTGGCGACGGCCGCTGGCCTACTTTGCCTGCATGAACATTTCTTTGTCTTTCCTCTTGCTTCTGGCCTCGGTCGTCGTTGGTTCTGATGCCGCGTTGGCCCAAACCGACTCGCGAGGCTACCTTGTTCAAGTTGGCGACGACATGCCCGATTTCTCGCTGACCGACCTCTCTGGCCAGACCCATTCCAAATCGTCGTTGCTCGGCTCCACGTACGTGTTGCAATTCACAGCATCGTGGTGCAGCGTCTGTCGGGCGGAAATGCCTCACCTGGAGACCGAAGTCTGGCAGGCTTTTCAGGACCGGGATTTTGTGTTGATTGGGGTCGATCTGGATGAACCCCGAGACAAGGTGGCCGAGTTCACAGAGCGCATGGGGGTGACGTACCCCATGTGTCCCGACCCCGACGGAGCGGTGTTTTACAGCATCGCCGCCCCCAAGTCAGGGGTCACTCGAAATGTGGTGGTGAATGCGGAAGGGCAAATCGTCATGCTCACACGGCTGTTTGAGGAAGACGAATTTGCCCGCATGGCATCGTTGGTGGACGACCTGACGTCCGCCCCTTAAAGGTCACGCAACTTGCCGTAGCCACCAGCATTGTAGACGTTTTCAAAGCCTTGTGACCGCATGAATTGAGTCGCCTGCTTGCTGCGGTTTCCGCTGCGACAAAACAGGAAATACTTCTTGCTTTTGTCCCAGGACGAAATGGCTTGATGCAACTCGCCTCCGAGCCAGTCCTTCACGTGCGCGCCCTTGACGCTGCCTGCGCTGGCTTCCGAATGCGTGCGGCAATCGACGATGACGGCATTGGGATCCGACTGCGCGTTTTTCACGTCTTGTGCAGAGCAGTCTGTGGCTGATTGAAAGAAAAACATGTGCTTTTGATTTGACCTCAAAGTTGAGGAGTCGGCTTCAAGCGGTCCGCTCCTCCAGTGACCAAACCACGTGACCGAGGTTACCGAATCCCGTGCGCCACCACGAATCGCGTGGCGACCCGCCCTTCCACCTGCGCGAGGTACAGGCCTTCGTCCCACGAAGTCACGTCCAATCCATTGGCCGGAACTTGCCCTTCGAAGACCAGTTCGCCCACCGAAGTCCAAACGCGAACGAACCGTCCTGTTGATTCAGTCACTTGGATGTTGTGGCTTGCCGGGTTGGGATACCAGGTCGGCTCGTCAAAACTCGCCACTTGGCTGGAATGCAGCGATTCCTCGCGGATTTGAAGAAACTCCTCCGCCTCTTCATAGCCGTCCACCATGTGCTCAAATGCGGCCGTCACGCCGCCGTCGTACCCGACCTCAGGCTGAACGAGCACCGTAAATCGTTCTCCGGGATAAATCTCCAGGCTGTCCAAGACTTCGACCGGCACTTCGCGGCCGTCGCTCATCCACAGTTCCGCATTCAAGCCTTCTGGAAAATGACATGTGATTTTGCTGTAGGCCATCGAACCCAAACGCAAAGCCGTGGGATCCTCTGCCGAAGCATACACGACCTCCTCTGCCAACTGGCTGCCCGCCTTTCCGTTGACCATGAACACGTCCGGACGCATGTCGTGAAACGGGAAGCTTCCAACCGGATCCAAGTTGGTTGCCACTTCGAGGTCGCTGAAGAGCCAGGGCACGTTTTGGGTCACCGCAGGACCTCCCTCGAAGAGCGTGCCGTCCGGCCGTGTAACCAACACCATCCCGTACATTCCCATTGTCAAGTGCAACGTCGTAGTCACGTGGCAGTGGTAGAGGTAGGTGCCAGAATGCGTCGCCGTAAAATCGTACGCGGCGGACTGCCCTGACGTCACGAAAAAGGACGTTGCCGGCACCCCGTCGTTTGCTTGGTCCACGTCAAGGCCGTGCAGGTGGATGGTGTGGCTCTCCGGGCTCGGATTTTCAAACGCCAAGCTCACCACCGCCCCTTCGTCGTAGGTCAACAAAGGCCCAGGCAACGTGATGAACCCATCGGTGACCCAACCGTAGCCCCAAATCGGAAGGGCTGTCCCATCGTCCAAAAAGTGAATGCCGTCCATTTCAGAGAACAACGACGGCGGCACCTGCTGTGCGAAAGCGGGCACGGACGTGACAACCACCGAGGCGACTGAGCTGAGGAGGTCCTTCCACTTCATCATGGCGCGACGTTGAGGTAAGTGATCATGCCACCGGGGTAAAAGCCCGCGTTGGTGACGGCCACCAAGTTGTGGGCGTGCACCGGGTACTCGCCTGACTGGTTGGGATCAAGCCGAACCACCACGCGTTCTCCGACCTTGACCGGCACCGTGTCCTTCGACCACCCCACGCGGTTCCCGTGCGCGCTCGACTGAAGCATGTCCACGTGGTATCCGTGAAAATGAAGCACCTGATCCATCCGTCCTTGGTTGACGATGGAGATGTACACGGCTGCGCCCACGGAGGTCTGAACGTAGGAGCTCGAGTCCGCGAGGGTGTTGGGGAAATTGAGGTCGTTGATGGTGAACTGCCTTGGCACGTAGGCCGCCGAAGGGTCCAAACTCCCTCCCTCGGCCAACACCCACGTCTCCTCCGGATCCCATTCGTTCAGGTTCCACTCGTAATGAGGGAGGTCATCCCAGCCCGAGCGAACCATGGTGGAGAGACCGAGGGTTTGGCCACGTTCAGTCACGCTCCACAGCCGATGCGTCGCATTGCCCAGTCCCGACACATCGAGCTCGACCGAGGCACCAGGAGCCACCGACCATGTCGTGCCCTCCAGGGCCGTGCAGGCCAGTTCATGGGCAACAGAGTCGCCGTTCACCAAGACCAGGCTCGACAACGCACCGTCGATTGTTTCGTTCGACACTTGAAATTGGGGCGTGTCGCAAAACCGAAGGGCCGCCAAGGTGTCCCCCCCGAGTCCAACGCCACCGGGCACCATCCACAGCGTGTCGGACTGGGCATAAAACCCATTGGCCAAAAGCGCGGCCGTCGCCATGGAAATCAATCGCAGGAGCATGGTCGAAAATAGGGCGCATTCAGACGCATGAAAAAGCCACCGTGAAATGGGGTGGCTTTTGGGGGGACAGGTCGTTGGGTTCAGTTCATGAAGGGCTCGAGGGCCTGCTTCATTTGGGCTTCAGAATGGTAGCCTGCCGCCTTCCACACCATCTCACCTTGCTTGAAAATCATCAAGGTGGGCACGCTCCGAATGCCGTACGCCTGGGCGAGCGGCTGGTTGCGGTCGATGTTGACCTTGAGAATCTTGGCTTGGTCGCCCACGCTTGACGAAAGCGCCTGAAGTTCTGGGGCCATGGCCTTGCAAGGACCGCACCAATCGGCAAACACGTCCACAAGCACAGGCACGTCGCCTGCCACCAAGTCTTTGAATGAAGTTCCAGCCATGCGTTCTAAGGTTTGGGACAAAGGTGCGAGAAGACACACGAAGGCCCCGTGCCGTTCATCACAAAGGAATGTGACCTAAGACACAGGGGCCTGAATATGTTGAAGTGAACGTGCCCCTCACATCTTGCCCTTCATCATTCGGTTCCAGTAGAGGAACGGCAGGCCGTATTTCTTCAAGATCCACATGCTCCAAGTCTCCTTCGCCGTATCTACGAACTTGCTCAGGAACGGATCGCTGTCGCGGACGTTGTCGTACTTGAACTCGGCCAACACCATCTTGCCGTAGCCGGTGACAAGTGGGCAGCTGCTGTAGCCCTCGTACCTCGCTTGGCTAAGCTGGGATGACTTCATCATCGTCAGCACGTTCTCGACCACGACGGGGGCTTGCTTGCGGATGGCCGCGCCCGTCTTCGCCGTGGGCACTGCCACGACGTCACCCAGCCCAAACACGTTTGCGTAACGAGGATGCTGAAGCGTGTTCTTGTCCACTTCCATCCACCCCTTTGACGGGCCTTCTTGGTGCGCGAATGGGCTTTGCTTCACGAAGTCCGGGGCGCTTTGTGGCGGAGCGAGGTGGAGCATGTCGTAAGGCATCACCACCGTTGTCTCCCCTTCAAGCTTTTCGCGAACGGCGTTGCCTTCCGTCACCACGCATCTGGTGTCGCTTTGGGTCCACGCGAAGTGAATCTCCTTCTTGGCGCTGTCGATTTTGATCGGATTGTAAAAAGTCTTGAGGTGGATGCCCTTGCGGTTGATGACCTGCATCAGCGTTTTGGCGAAGTCCTTCACCCCAAAAATCACGCTGCCTGGTGTCGCAAACACCACCTCAGCGTTGTCGCGCACGCCTGCCTTGAGGAAGGCGTCGTCGGCGAGGTACATGATTTTTTGGGGAGCGCCGCCGCACTTGATGGGCGTGGCTGGCTGGGTAAACACCGCATTCCCCCCTTTGAAATTCTGCAGCACCCGCCACGTCTTTTCCGGATCGACGTAGTTCGAACACACCTCAGGCGTGTCCAAGGCTTCTCGCAATCCATCAATGCCGTCGAGGTCCATCTGCAAGCCTGGAGACACCACGAGGTAGTCGTACGTCAAGGTGCCAGACGACTTGGTATTCAGGGCGTTGTTGTCGGGATCGAAGGTGGTGACGAAATCTTGGATCCAGGTCACCCCTTGAGGGATGACCGACGCCATGTCTCGGCGGGTGGCTTTGAAGTCAAACGCGCCCGCCCCAACGAGGGTCCAAGCGGGTTGGTAATGGTGGTCCTTGGAGGGGTCCACAATGGCCACGTTGAGAGAAGGTTTATTGCGCTTGAGTTGCGCCGCTGTCATGATGCCGCCGGTGCCGGCGCCAACAATGAGTACGTCGTGATGTTTGCTCATGAGATCAGGTATTGAGGTTCCGCTCGGGTGCGGAAGCGAGGCCAAACTAGTGTCATGAAGACACGACCTCTGTGACCCAAGTCACCTTGCCCCTTGCCCACCTCAACGCTTGCGCCACCCCACCCACTGCATGTCGGGGTTTCGTCGGACGTGGTACGCCGTGTTGAACCACGACACCGCAATGTGCCCCACAGCCGTGTGGAACAGGCTTCCTGTTTCCAGCGTCATCCAACACGTCATCACCCCAACCGGCAGGCACCACAGCGTCTCTCCCTTCCCCTTGTGGAAATGCGTTACGGAATAAATCAACGTGCTGATGGCCACGGCCGGCCAGACCCCAATCACCGAAGCCACTGGGAAGATCAAGAACCCACGAAACATGAATTCGTACGCCGACAAATAGAGCGTCCATCCCGCCCCGCTCCACACCATGGTGGAAAGAGACCACTCCGTGGCGCGGATTTGGGGGTAGTTTTTCGCGCCCTCCTTCCCTGCCACCATGGACAGGATGATTGTGGACCCAAGCAAGGCCGCCCACCACAACCACAACTCCAACGACGCAGGCGCAGGCCACTTCACGCCCAAATCCGCCAACGACCACCCCAACGTCGCGCTCAACACCGCCGCGGGGAGGACGCCCATGGTGATGAATCCCCAAAGCTTGAGCGTAAACACGCGCTTCACCTTGCCGCCGTCTCCAGACCAACGCGCCTCAAACCACGCCTGAATGGCTGGGCTGTAATGCGCCCACCAATACCCGAGAAACCCAAACAAGCTCAGCGCCAAGGGAACCAACACGTTGGACTCAGCCGCGGTCGGCACGGGTTCCAAAAAAGGAAGGTTGAGAAGAAAGGTCAAAAGTCAATCGTTCGAATGAGGGCGCAAAACTACACTTTTAAAATGAAGGGATGGATTCATCAGTCCGTGGGACTGTATGTCGGGATTTGAAGGAGTGCGTACCAGACTGAAGGGAAAGGTGGACGAACTTGGCGGCATGAACCGCCTTTGCCACCCCTCTCTTTTCGTTCTGTTTGTCGTTCTGTTGGAGGCGTGCACCTCCGCTTCCAACGCGCCTCAGCGGGGATCCTACCGCGTGCCAGTTTGGCGGGAAGCTTCGGTCGCGTTTGACCCGTCCGTGCCGGCGGACTCCGTGCCGCGAGAGGATGGGACGTACCGGTTGGATGCGGGACGCATCCTTCTCAAGCCCGTGGTCGTTCCGCCCCGGGAGCGTCGGTGCGACGTGTGGCTGGACGTCACGGTGACGTCGGCCGGCGACCCGTGGGACAAAAGCGGCGCCGTGTTCGCCTTTGCCGACGAGGCAGGTCGCGATTACCTCAAGCGCATGCAAGTGGGCGGGGACGCGGACACCACAAGGTTTGCCGGCATCGAAAAGGAAGGATTGCGCATGCCCGCACTGGAGCTGATGCGATTCATCACCCCATTTGGGGTGGGGCACTTCAGCCACACGGACCGCGCCGAAGACTACAGGCCGGAAGCCGTGGCCGCCTGGGCTGACAGCGCGCACTGGCGGGCCCACCTCTCAGGCCTTCAACCTTGGCTCGGAGCCGTCGACACCCTCTGGGTGGGAGCGTACATTGACACCTGGACGGCAGAGGGATACGCGCTGTCGGCCGAGCTGGTCGTGAACGAAAGCCCCCTGCCCTGCGACTGGGCCCCACAACATGACGTCACTCCTCTCTTCAACACCACCAAGCTGGCCCACGACCAGCGGCCGTTCACCCAGCTCCCCGACTCGGCGCTCCGTGTGAGTTTCACCCTCGCCCGCCCAGGACAGGCCGACCTCCTGTTCTTGACGACCGGCCACGGCGGCCACAGCGGCGGCGACGAATTCACGGAGCAGCCGCACTTCTTGCTCGTGGACGGCGATACCGTGGACGCCTGGACGCCTTGGCGCAACGATTGTGCCGCGATGCGGCGGTTCAACCCGACAAGCGGGTTTTGGCCTTCGACTTACGTGTACCGGGGAGACACGCTCAAAGAGCGCATCGCTTCTTCCGACTTGAGCCGATCCAACTGGTGCCCCGGCGATCAAGTCGTGCCCCGGCGCGTGGCGCTGGGTGCGTTGAGCGCTGGAACGCACACACTGGAAGTGGCGGTCCCGGGCGCCCAAGTTTGGACGGAGGACGAATTCAACTTCTGGAACCTTGCAGGGTGGTTGGAAGTCAGCCCTGCGCTTTGATGTAACGCATTTGGACCAGACCCCGACTGTACGACATCGCACCCGCACAGGTCAACTCCACTGGCGGATGCCCGCCCGGGAAGAGCCGAATCCCATCTCCCAAAAGCGAAGGCACGACGGACAGCGTCCACTCGTCGATGTGCTCCGAAAGTGCTGAAATGACCTGTCCCCCGCCGTCGCACCACACCACTTCGTTCCCTTCTGTCGGCGGCACGCGCTGCCCGAGCCAAGCGGGCAACTCGTCCAACGTCCCAAACTCCACCCCTTCCGTAGCGGGCATGGATGCAGCTCGGTGGGTTACGACGAAGATGGGCCACCGGCCCGCGTGCGGGAATTCTCCCTCGCAGAGATCTTTGACCACCTCGTAGGTTCGTCGCCCCACCACGTAGCCGACTACGCGATTCGAAAACGCGCTGTAACCGTAATCCTCTTCCGGGTCCTGGACCCCGGCCAAAAAGTCCAGGTTGTCGTCCTTGCCCGCCAAATACCCGTCCAGGCTCATGGCGGCAAACACCCCGATGCGACGTCCCTGAATCATGGCTCGATGGCGTCGAGTTCATTCAACACGAACGCCCACTTGTCCGCCTGCTCGTCGAGCACCTTCCCGATGGGCTTGCCCGCACCGTGACCTGCGTTGGTCTCGACGCGGAGCAGCACTGGGCGTGGCCCGCGGTGCGCAGCCTGAAGGCGTGCCCCAAACTTGAAGCTGTGCGCCGGCACCACGCGGTCGTCGTGGTCTGCTGTGGTGACCATGGTGCTGGGGTACGTCACGCCGTCGCGCAGGTTGTGCACCGGCGAGTAGCCGTGGAGGTTGTCGAAATCGGCCTTGGAACTGTCCGCGCATCCGTACTCTGGAATCCACCCCCACCCGATCGTGAACTTGTGGTAGCGCAGCATGTCCATCACGCCGACCGCTGGAAGAGCGACGCGCGCGAAGTCCGGACGCTGGGTCATGATGGCCCCCACGAGAAGCCCTCCGTTGCTGCCACCGGCAATCGCCAACTTCTCGTGGGAGGTGTAGCCCTGTTCCACGAGGTAATCGCCGGCCGCGAAGAAGTCGTCAAACACGTTCTGCTTGTCCAAAAGCATGCCGGCCTTGTGCCACGCTTCGCCAAACTCCCCTCCACCGCGCAAGTTGGGCATGGCGTAGATGCCACCGCGCTCCAGGAACGCGATGTTGCTCGCGCTGAAGCTTGGGGTCAAGCTGATGTTGAACCCGCCGTAGGCGTAGAGCAGAGTCGGGTTCGTGCCGTCCTTCTCGAGCCCCTTCTTGTGGACGATGAACATGGGGACGCGCGTGCCGTCCTTCGAGGTGTACCATTCCTGGCGCGCCTCGAATTCGGAAGGGTCAAACGCCACGTCAGGCATGCTCCACAGCGTCGACTCACCCGAAGCGATGTCCAGCTTGTAAATCGACGTGGGCTGGGTGAACGACGTGAAGGCGAAGTACAGCTCCGTGGCGTCCATCTTTCCGCCAAAGCCGCCCACGGAACCCACTTCCGAAGGCAAGCTCACCACGCGGGGGTTGGAGCCGTCCAAATCGCAGCGCACCACCCGGTTCGACGCGTTGTGGAGGTAAATGGCCCAAAGCTGTCCCCCGACCACGCTCACCGACTCGAGCAGGTCGTCCGATTCGGGAAGGATGTCGCGCCACAGAGTGGTGTTGGATGGGTCGCGGGGGTCGGCCGCCACAAGGCGGTACCGGGGCGCGTCGATGTCAGTGAGCACGTACAGGGCACCGTTGACGTGCTCGACCAACGAAGAGTGATGCGAGAAGCCATCGACGAGCGGCATCCAGTCCGCGCCTTCCCCCTTCAGTGACTTCACGTGCAGGCTGTTGCCGTCCGTTCCCGTGCTGGTGTTCAACACGACATACTGTCCGTCCTCGGTCGTGCCGCAGAAATGGTAGCGGTTGGGCTCGTCGTCGTTCCGAAACACCAATTCATCCTCCGACTGTGGCGTGCCGACTTTGTGGAAGTACACGCTGTGGAAGGTGTTCTCCGCGCTGTAGGCCGAACCTTCAGGCGCAGGGTACCGGCTGTAGTAGAACCCTCCTTCCACCCAAGCCGCACCAGAAAACTTCACCCACTCGAGCACCTCGCCCGTGGATTCGCCCGTGGTCAAGTCCAGGACGCGCATCTCTTGCCAGTCGGAGCCGGCGGCGTTGCGAACTTCGACGACGTAACGGCCGTCCGGCGACGCCCCTGAAAGGTTGGCGGTCACCGTGCCGTCCTCGCTCAAGGCGTTGGGGTCGAGGAACACGCGCTCCTCGGCCTCCTCCGAGTCTTTGACGAAGATGACGCTTTGGTTTTGGAGTCCGTCGTTGCGGGTCAAGAAGACCTTCTCCCCGATGCGGCGAGGAATGCCCACGCGAGGGTGGTTGAACAGTTCTTCGCACCGGGCACGAAGGGCGTCGCGCTCAGGCAGCCCATCCAAAAACGTTCGTGCTGTGGCCGCTTGCGCGCCCACCCACTCCACGACTTCCGGGTCGCGGTCGTCCTCCAACCAGCGGTACGGATCCGCCACAGGGGTTCCCCACAGGGTATCGACAACATCAACAGTTCGGGTTTCCGGGTAGGTCATGGATTCGTGGGATGGGGCGTTGCAAGAGGCCACCGCCAAAACAAGCGCCAGCCCCAAAAACGGAACGAAGGCGCGAATGGAAGAAACATGTGTCATTGCGTCGAAAGTACCGCAGCAAGGATGAATCCCTCCTTGCGGCAAGACGCCAGTTTTCAGATCGGAATGAACAATGTCAACAGGGCGCTCAGTCCTTCACACGGCTGAAGCGAAGCATCTTGAGCATCCACTTTGGAAGGGGCTTGCCTTGCGGCCGCGTTCGGGTGTCAAGGTACCAGCCGATTTTTTTGACAATGGGAATCTTGTGCGTCTCGACAAACTCGATCCAAGTGCCATCGGGATCCTCCACATAGGTGAATTGTCCGCTGGCTTCGCCCATGTCAAACGACGATGAACTGTCCACCGTGAATGGAAATCCTGCAGCTTCAAGTTCCTGGCCAAGGGCTTTCATGTCCCGAATGTCCCAGCAAAGGTGAATGAATCCAAGGTCTCCCCAAAAGCGACCCTCAAACAAGTTGCGCGGCGCGCGGTCTATGGCTTGGACGAGTTCGATTTCGCCCCCACCCAACAATTCACTGAATGCCCCTTCGGTGGGTTGGGAACGCTTGAGGACGACGCGGCGGTAGGTTTGGCCTCCGCTGGGGAGCGGCGCAAAGGCCGGATGAACCGCCGTCTCGTCCATGACCACATGGTCGTACCCCAAGACGTCGCGGTAAAGCTTGAGCGACTTCTCCACGTCGCTGACGCCCAACACGGCCCCTCCGACTCCCCCACCATACGGTGCGGGACCGAACCACTCGTTGCTCTCCACCACCTCAAAGAAGTAGCCGTGCGGATCTTTCAAATAGAAGTGCTTGCTGCCGTCGGGACGGGTGTGCACCGGTCCCAATGAGGCAATGCCTCGACGGGCATGTTCGGCGTGCATGGCGTCGGCGTCCACACACTTGACCTTGCAGATGAAGATGCCGGTGTCGCCAAGCTGCCCCTCGAACGGTGCGGGCTGGGGCTCCCGGCTTGTGAACTGCCAAATCTCCATGCCTGCGCCTCCGCCCATGTGCAGGGCAAGCGCCGCGTGACGGGCGTGCACCTCGCCTCCTGTGTAGCGGGTCATGAGTGCCGCCTCTGCGGCCTCCTCAAACATGCGGATGTCAATGCCAAAAGCGTTGCGGTACCACTTCCACGCCTTGTGCACATCGGGAATGCCGATGCCCACTTGTTGAATGCCACTGATGCGTTTTCCCATGCCGCAAAGATGCCTCATGAAAACCCGGCCCACCTCGACATCCCGCCTCCATTTCTCCACAGGGCGAATGGGAAACGTGAGCAGGGACTCGGCATGTCTTAGAGGCTTGCGCAACCGTACCTTCACACAACCACCTCAAACGCCTTGCCATGTCCGACGAACTGCTTTGTCCCCAATGCCAATCCATGTATGCTTACCACGACGGGACGCGCATGAATTGTCCGGAGTGTGGTCATGCCTGGGATGCCGACGAACTTGCCGCAGAACAAGCGATGGAAGGCGCTGTATTGGATGCCAACGGCAATCCGCTTGCGGACGGCGACAGCGTGGTGGTCATCAAGGACCTCCCCGTGAAAGGCGCGCCCAAACCGGTCAAGGCAGGCACCAAGGTGAAAAACATTCGCCTTGTGGACGGCGACCACAACATTGCGTGCAAGATTGACGGCTTTGGCGCGATGGGGCTCAAATCCGAATTTGTCCGGAAGGCTTAGTGGCTGCGCGGGTGCCGCACCTTTTTGGCTGCAGTCACAAGGATCAACACCAAGCTGCCTCCTGCAAGGCCCAACACCGCATCTGTCAACAGATCTGGCAAGGCATGCATCGCACCATGAACTCCAGGGAGGTGGTGATGGAATATCCCGCCTGAAACCAAAAGCAGTGCCACGGACCCAATCACCCCCAGGGCCTTGATGACCCAAGGCAATGCGGCAACCAAGAACCGACCCAGACGCTGCACTCCTTGTGACGGGCGTTTCATGAGGGCCATCCCGGCGTCGTCCATTCTGACCAGCAAAGCCACGAGTCCGTAGACCCCTAACGTCGCGAGCAACGCGATGATCGAGACAGATGCGATTTGAACTGGAAGCGGGGCCTCCATCACTTGGCCCAAGGCCAGGATGACAATCTCCACAGACAAGATGAAATCCACCATCACCGCAGAACGGATGCGCTGGGTTTCATTGGGTGCATCGTCCGAATTGTGGGCGTGGCGTGAAGGCCGTGCGTAGTGCACGACTTTCTCTACGCCTTCATAGGACAAGTACGCGCCACCGAGCACCAGAATGGGTTCAATGACCCAAGGTGCAAAAGCACTGAGGGCAAACGCCGCAGGCAAAATGAGAAGCTTGTTCAGGAACGACCCCTTGGTGATGGCCCACAACACGGGGAGCTCACGCGAGGAAGAAAACCCGACTGCCTTCTCTGCATTGACCGCGAGGTCGTCTCCCAAGATGCCCGCCGTTTTCTTGCCGGCCACTTTCGTCATGACAGCCACATCGTCCATCAACGCGGCGATGTCGTCGAGCAAGGCAAAGAATCCACTGGGCATGAGACGAAGGTACAATCCTGCCGATGTTGAAGGTGGTTTCTGTGGGCCCCTTGGGGGTGGGACCTGCTGGGCAACGCCTTTGGCGATCCTTGTTGACCTTTGCCGCATGGAACCTGTCTGGCGCGTCTTGATTTTCCTGGCTCCCCTCTGTCCGATTTGCCAAAACATGTCCTTCGACCTGCGTCAGCTCGAGAAGGACTTTGCCGGCGAATCCGTGGAGTTTGTGGGCGTGTTCCCCAACGCGTCGACCACCGAGGCCCAAATCACCACCTTCCAACAGACCTACGACCTCGACATGACCATGGGCAAGGACACCGCCCATTGGGCAGAGACCCTTGGCGCCCGATGGACACCCGAAGTCTTTGTGCTCGATGAGGCCGATTCGGTGGTGTACCGAGGCCGAATCAATGACCGCTACTTCGCCCCGGGAAAGCGAAAGCCCAAGACCAAGCGGCGCGACCTTGACGCCGCACTGCGCGATTGCCTGTCCGGACGCGTGGTGGCTGAACCCGTTACGAACGCAGTGGGGTGCCCCATCGAAGGGGTGCGGTTGCTTGCCCCTCAGGACTGATCCGACTCCTTTTCGGAAAGGTTCATCAGCACGAGGTATCGCACGGCGCTCCCAAAGAAGCCGAGGCCACTCATGAACATCACAAGGCCTGCCGTGCCTTCGAGCCCCCACAGCCAAAACGTCCCTCCAGCGATGCGCTGAGCTGATGCGTCCAGGGTGACGGACAAGCCTGCTCCAATCAGCAGGCATCCAAGTCCTCCATGACGCCACCACATGCTTCGGTGGCTCTGGATTGTTTGACGTGGTGTCCCCATGTTTGAACAACCCCTCCCAGCCCAATTTGTTGATGCCAAACAAACAAAGGCGCCCCGAAGGACGCCTTTGATCATCTGTTCCGGAAACTCACTTAGTCCTCCACTTCCAAGCGGAAGCCCGTCTCCATCTCTACACCCGTGCCGTCTGTGGCGGAGAGCTCCATGTGAAATTCTCCTTCTACAGCAGGGGCCATCAAAGTGTCACTGAACGTGTAAGTCGTGGCTCCTGCAGGTGCCAAGGTGGTCGACCAAAACACCGAATCGGTGTCTTCCTCCACAAGCATCAAGGAGGCCAACGCCACGCCGTCGCTGTCCGACACGACGCCCTCAATCAACACCAGAGAGCTGATGTTCAACTCGACCTCATCGTCAAGCATGGCAGGGTCTGCGCCACCAATGGAAGTCAAGATGAATTCAGGGATATGGTTGTTCTCAATGTGCATGTCCGTGACAAACTCCTCGGCATTTCCTGCGGAATCGACAAGGGACACGTTGACATGCCAAATTCCACGGGCTGTCAACGGAATGTCCAGTGTAATCGAGGCAGCATCCTCCAACCCAGAGAGGCTTTGACTCTCTAGCACTGCCCAGTCCGAGCCACTGAACAACACCAAGCCCTCGCCTTCGTGCTCCTCATGTTCGTCATCTTCCCCGTGATCGTCCTCATGTCCATCGTGCCCCTCGGCGCTGTGGATGTCCCAACGCACTTGACTCAGAGCTTCGTTGTCACAGAATAGATCAGACAAGGTGATGGTGTCTCCCGCGAGTACCTCAATTTCGTCCGCAGCTACGCTGAATTCAGTGTCCAAGCCAGTGCACAAGGTGGGGTCTGTTCGGTCAGTTTGCTGGCACGAAGACAGCGCGGCAAGCGTGGCAACAACGCCAACGGATGCTTGAATGTTGATGTTCCTTTTCATGTGGATTGTGTTTCTTGTTTTGTGTTGAATGTGCGCCTCAACGTCTTGTTGAAGCGGAGTTGCACCCAACGCCCCTGAGACACGAGTCCCAAAGCGCGGTAGGCGCTGGTGTGGTCAAGCCACGCGCGGTTGAACAGATTGGAGACGTCGAGCGCCCACTGTCCCCTCGCGGTGGTTTGAGATAGTGTGATGTCCGCCAAAAGCGCACCTGGAGTGGTGTCTTCGTTTCTGGCGGTCAGAACAGCGGGTGCCAAGGCAAGGCCGCTCAATCTCAAGGCAAAACCTCCACGCGAGCGGCCTTCCCAGCTGAGACGGGCCTGCGAAGGGGTTGTGAACGGCAAACCCAGCCCTGTTTGAAGGTCCCACTGACCCAGTGCTGAGGCTGTGAGTGACCACGTTTGTCGCTCTGCCATGTGACTCACGTCAGCCTCCAGGCCCGTGCGAAACGCGTCGTTCGCCCGAAATTCATAAATCTGGCCCGCGTGGGAAATGGGGGCAAATTGCGCAATGGGTGTGATGGAAATGAATCCATGGTGAATGGCCGCAAACGCCTGCGTCTTCCAGCCCCAGCCTTCCGAACGGGTTCCGTTTTGCAAGGACAAACGTCCCTCCAACGCCCATTCCGTGCCGAGTTGAGAACTGCCTTGTTCAAACCGGAACGATCCATGGTGGATGCCGTTGGCTCCCCATTCGTGGTTGCTCGGCACACGGCCGTAGGCCACCATCGTGACCAGGCCTTCCGTCTCGTTGTTTCTCCAGGAAAGGGGCCGCTGCCAAGAGAGCATGCCTCCTGGCATCAGGGTGTCGAAAGCGAGCGCGCGAACGTCCGTTCCCACAACGCTGCCCTCCGAATTGTAGAGGGGCTCAGAATGGCCGTTTTGCTGGGCATGCACGACATCCAACCGACCTGAGAAGGTCGAGTGGGCCACGTTGATCTCACCCATGGTCGACAGCCTCATCCGTTGATGACTCGGCAACAAAAATTCCCAGCCAGAGGTGGTGACGTGCTGGCCCTCGAATTGCACCCCTACAGCGCCGTGAGCCGAGTTGCGGCACGCCTCCCCAAAAGCCGTCCACTCTTCCAAAGCGAGGCTCAAATCCGAATCCGGCAAGGGGCCCCAGCCATGCGCATGGGGCGGAGCGTACTCTCTCCTTTGGTTCCAAGAACCCGACAGTTTGTATGCCCACCCGGCATCGATGCCCGTCTCTGCACCAGACCAATGGAGGAGGGATTGGATTCGTGACGCGTGTTGATTTGGAAGTCGGATCTCCAACAAACCGTCATTTGGCGACAAATCCCCTTGGCGAGGCAAGCCCACAATGCCCGGGAACAAGCCCTGATGAACATCCGAGAGCCTCATGGACCAAGCCACGGTTCGGCCGCCACGTGTTTCGCGTTCAATGCCCA
>CBFHRO010000045.1:0-16957 GCA_965658245.1 uncultured Flavobacteriales bacterium | reverse complement strand
CTGAGCAAGAACAAGCGCGTGCGCGTACCCAACGCCGTCACGAGGGCCGCCCGTTCGGGGGGCATGCCCGTCAAGATGCAGCACCAGGCTTGGTGGATTTGGTCAGAGGTGGTACCTGGGTGGCAGCGCTCGGCCAAATGGCCGTAGAACGTTTCCCGGTCAATTCTGCCCGTCTCGAGGTCATCGAACCAGGTCGATTGGGCGGCCTGGTGGTACAGCGAGGCGAAGTCCGGATCGCCCAGCGCCGCAAAAGCCTTGGGCGGCGCATCGTAATCGATGTCGTACAGCACCCCGCCGAAATCCAGGATGACGGCGTCGAGGTCGTCCAACGAGACGGGTTGATTCAACATGGACTCAGAGGCGCTTCAGCCAGGCCTTTTCATGCCCCCGTGCCCGGGCATCGGCCAGCGCTTCACGCGCCGACGCTTCCGTGGCATAGCCGCCCATGGACACCACCGTCAAGCCGTTGTGGTTTTGGTGGTGAAGTGAGGTGTCAAAGCCTTCGTTGCGCATGGAGGCTGCGAGCTTCTCCGCATTGGCCTGAACGCCAAACGCCCCACCCACAATCATGAACTTCACAGGGGCTGGCTTCGCCGCCGGCGCAGGGTTGGATGCAGGCTCGGGGTCAGGCGTGACCTCTGGGGTTGGCTCAGGTGCGGGAATCGTTTCTGGAGCGTCGGAGACGACCGGCGCCTCGACCGAATTCATCACCTCTTCCACCACCTCGGATTCGGACACCGGCTGAGGAGCTTCGGCCACCGGTTTGGCGGGAACCATGACACGCAATCCGCCAGCAGCGGGTCGTCCCTCATGGACGTCGAATTCGAGCAGGCCTTCCCAGTCCGTTCGGGTGACAAACGCCTCAATCGACTCGCCAGGCATGCCCTCCAAGGCTTCTGCCATGGCGGCCACATCCACATCGCGTTCCACAGGCGCGTAGGTGGCCGTCACAGGCACCGCATTCCACAAAGGATTGCTTCCAAGCAAGGTCTCGTTGCCCGCGGGGTCGGCCAGCAAATACGCGCCGGCCAACGTCAAAGGAATGGCCACCGCCGCTGCGGCACGTGCCAACTTCACGCGGAACGGAATGACGTTGGCCTCTTCTCTTGGCTTGGCCACCACAGGTTCCGGTGACGGAGCGTGCACCGCTTTTGGAGTGGCAGTCGCGGGAACCGGTACGGCGACCTCGCGCGCCACGAGCGGGATGCTGGCGTGGCCAAACGACTGGAGCATGCGCTCAAACTCTGCGTCGGCCATGAAGCGCACCTGCTGGTCTTCCTCGCGGTACAACTTGCCCAATCCAGGAAGCTCCACGGTGGTCCCGGCCTCCAATTGTTGCTGCAGGTGGTCCACCAAGGCTTCGACGGCCTTCAGGGCTTCTGGATACATCACGCCGCGCTTGGCCATGAGCTCATTGGCGACCAAACCATCGTTGGTGGTCAAGCGCGCATTGAACAGGACGTCACGTGAGGGGGGGACGATTTGGCGTTTGGCCTCGTCATACCACGCCGAACGCGGATTGCACACAAACCCTCCCAGGCCAGGAAGCATCACACAATCGTGGTCCCAAAACATGCCCGGCAACACGCTCAACACATCGCCGTGCGTCAGCGGGGAAGAATGGCGCAGTGAATCCATGTGCCCAAGGTAACGCGGAGGCTCGAAGAATCAAGGCCTTCACTGGGCGCGCTGCCCACAATGCCTTGTGAGATTTACAGGCTGGCCAAGACAAAGGCACACGACGCCTCTGACCATGCCGACACTTCGTGAGAAAACGACACGGGCGCCTGAACCCAATCCCGCATGGCCCGGCCTTTTCCCGAAGGGTCAAACAACCGCAACTCCACGTGAACATCAAGCAAGACTTTGGCCCGTTCTCGGCCCAACTTGAACACCAGATCGTCGTGAAATCGAACCATAAAGGCCTTGCCTTGGACGCTCAAACAAGGATGGCCAAACAACTTGCCTTGGGTCACCTCGGCACGGCCTGAAAACTGTGCCTCAGCTTGGGCAAAAAGGGCCTCCGTTTGCTTCATGGCTTGAAGTTACCGCAACAAATGAACGTGACCCTCGAGCAAGACAGGGCCGGATTCGCGCTCGATGCGGATTTGGTACAGGTAGACCCCGTCGGGCGCATAGTACGTGCCGTCATCCACGTTGCCTTTCCAAGGCTGCTCGGGATCATCCGAGTAAAACACCAGCTCGCCCCACCGGTTGAAGATCTTCATCCAGTACCCCCGAATGTCTTCGCCTTCCACCCTGAAGACGTCGTTGATGCCGTCGTTGTTGGGCGTGAAGCTGTTGGGCACGTACACCGGGTAGAACAAGTCCACAAAGACCGAATCACGACCCACGCAACCCGTCGTGTCGACAGCCTGCAGCACATACCACCCGGGCTCAACCACGGTCAACGTGGGGTTCAAGCAGGTGCTGCAATCGAGGTTCTCGGAAGGCGTCCAATACACGTCCAATCCCGGGGCTTGTCCAGACAACTGCACGGTGTCCAGCCACGCCACTTCAAAGTCGGGGCCTGCGTTGATGCCTGGAGGTTGGGTCACGTAGACCGTGACGTCGTCGCTCGCCGTGCAGCCCTCGCTGTCGGTGACAAACACCGTGAAGGTTTGGGTGAAGTTGGGGAAGACGTTGGTGGTGGCGTTCCCGGGCGAGCTCACAAGGTCTGCCGGCACCCATGTGAAGGTCGAGTTGGGATCGTTGCCCTCGGCCGAGATTTCAAACACCTCTCCCCGGCACATCCCGCCGTCTTCTGAAGCATAGGCCTCGGGGACGCGGACCTCCACCGTGATTTCGTCCGTACCGATGCCGCAGATGTTTTGGATGTCCACCGTGAAGGTCGTCGTGGCTTCGGGCGACGCATATGGGAATTGCAGTCCTGCGTCGTTCAATGGCGCAGCGGGACTCCACAGCCACGCATCGCCCTCAGCGCCAGGAAGCTGCACCCCAAACCCTTCGCAAATCTCCACCGAAGGATAGACTTGGTCCCCCGGAGGCCCAGGCACCACCGACACGGTCACCTCGGTTTCTCCCGTGCACCCAATGTTGTCGGTCAATTGCACGGTGTAGGTCGTCGTTGTCGTGGGCGACGCGGTCACTGACGTCGCATTGGGGTTGTCGATCCCTGCCGTAGGGAACCACGTGGCGTTGGCCGCCCCCTCTGCGATCAAGGGCACGCTTTCGCCAAGGCAAATCGCCGTCGACGAGGGGGTCACCTCCGCCGCGACCGCCTGCACCACCACCGTAATCGATGCCTCGCCGATGCCACAATTGTTTTCGTCCGTCACACTGAAGGTGGTGGAGCCCACGGGGGGGGTGATGTTTTGGACAGGCTCATTGATGTCTTCAATGAGCGGATGCGGGGTCCACACAATCTCGGAGGTGCCATTGGCAATCAGCTGCACCTCCTCCCCTTCGCACACCGGGTCCACGGGCATGATCACCGGCGACGGTGGCTGCTGGATGTTCACGTCAATCTCCGCGTTCACCGGCTCCAAGCACCCCGCCGGGTCAGTGACCGTCAAAATCACCGTGTACGACCCCGGGCTCGAGAACGTATGCGTGGGCTCGTACTCGGTGCTCACGGCGTTGTCGTCAAACGTCCAGAGGTAATCGTACCCCAGCGTGCTCGAATTTTCAAAGGCCACGTCCAATCCGTCACACAAAATGCCCTCGGTGGCCACGTCGATGCCCACATCGAGTTCGCCCAGCTCAAACTTGAACAGCCCCAAGTTGCAGTTGAAACTGTCGTTGGTGGAGCTCCACGCCCCCGTGGTCGTGGGCATGTCGCTGTTTCCGCCACACCCTGCGCACATGGCCTGGTACACGGTGCCGTCCTTGTCGAACCGCGAGGTGCCGCCGTCCACGTGCTCCGCCGACTGCCCTCCACCAAAGAACGTCGCATAGCTCAGTTCCGTGCCTCCAGGGTTCATCACGCCGAGCCAGAAATCACCGTCGTTGGTGCTGGTTTGGAATGCATCGTCTGTGGTCGGCATGCCGTTGGTCCCCGACGAGAAAATGAACGGGCTCGAGTTGTTGGTCGACCCGCCCCATCCGCTCATGTAAATCTCCCCGCAGTCGCTCACCAAAAACGCGGTGGGACTGATGTCGATGCTCCCTACATTGCCTGGATCACCAACGCGCGTGTGCCACACCAAATCGTCCAGCGCCGGGGAGTAGCACGCCACAAATTGCCCTGCCTGGGGACTTTCGCTGTAGGTGCCGGCCGTGACGGGTTTGTTGCCGATGCTTTGGCCATAGAGGTACACCTGCCCAATGGCATCCACCTGCACGAAGTAAGCTTGGTCGTAGTTGTTGGTGCCAAACAACGTCCCGCCCGTCGGCGCACCGCCCCCGGCCGCAAACCGCATGACAAATCCATCCGCCACCCCGCCATACGTCGTGTCGTGACCGTCCGCCTGGGTCGGAAAGTTTCCCGACGTGGTCCCCCCGCACAACACGGGCTCCCCACCCTGGGTGAATTGCACGCCGTACGCCGCGTCTGCAGCGCTTCCGCCCACAAACGTCGACCACTCCAAGGCCGACAAATCGTCGGACATTCTAAACAACACTGCATCCGTGGACCCGCCTCCGTACGCCGGGAAAGGCGCATTGACCACGGGAAAATCCGACGCCCCCGTCACGCTCGCCACCCACGGCCTGTCCTGGGCATCGACGTTGATTTCGCCCCGGAACACATCGCCGTAGTTGTAAGCGAGCACGTCGCCGCGGTTCACCCCAGACGGCCCGTTGCATCCGCCAATGAAGGTGGACGATTCCAAATTGCTTCCCCCTGCAGCGGGGGCAAACTTCATCACAAACAAGCTCGAACCGTTGGGCAACCCCCCACCCCCTGGGTAGTTGCAGCATGCGTCGAGGTTGAGGTTGCCGTTGCCGCAGAACGTTTCGTCAAACGCCCCGGCCGTGACGGGGAAGTCGGACGAGCCGGTGGTGCCGAGCACGTAAATCGCGCCCTGGCTGTCCGTCACGATGCTCGAGGGAACATCGAGGTTGGCGCCGCCGAACACGGTGCTGTATTCGAGGGCCGTACCGTCGGGGTTGAACACGGAAAGGCCGCAATCGAACGGCGCTGTGCCGAAGGTCATCTCCGTGCTGATGGCGCCTGCCGTGGTGGGGTAGGTCCCAAAGTCCCCATCCCAAAGGGCCGTGCCCCCCATCGCCCGGCCGTCGTCGTCGTACGCCGCGGTGAATCCCCAGTTGGGTTGGGTCGCACCGATGTAGGTCGAGAACACAATGTCAGGGTCGATCACAAGGGGAAAGGCCGGATCGTAGTCGCCCACGTCAAACCGCAAAACCTGACCCTCGAGCACGTAATGGACCTCGACGCTGTTCACGGCGCCGTTCACGCGTTGGTAGGCGAAGGGCGCGCCGAGGCGGGCTTCGCCGGTTTCGCCGAGCTGGACCCCAATGCTGCCGTCCTCCTGGGCTTCGAGCGTCACCCCGTCGTGACGAATCGCCACGTGGCTGGGGTCCGCCCCAGGCTCGACCATCCAATCTTCTTTCCACCCCGGCCCAGGCACGTCTGCACGGTCGCCGGGCGAACGGGGTCCCACCCGGAGGTCGATGCCGGGCCACACGTCGTGCAATTTGAAGCGGGTCTCAGGCACAAGGCCTTCCGCCCACTTCGAAGGGTCTTGTCCCTTGAAGATGTTCACGCGGTGACTGGCTTCCGTCATGGCTTCATGCTCGGGGTGGGCAGAGGCGCCTTCCCAGATCATGCGCCAGCCGTGACTGACCAAATCGCCGGACGGCGCGGTCGCCCCTTCAAAGTGGTGGTCCCACAATTCCGCGTAGCCCTCTCCGGCCATCCACACGTTCATCCCATCTGACTCCAGCCACGTGACGCCTCCGGCCCATTCCGCACGCATCTGCGCAGGAACGTCCCACTGGCCCTCGTTGGGGAGCCAGTGGAGGCCATGGGTTTGGGCGGAAAGGGACGCACAATAGGCAAGGCCCAGTCCGACCCACGCGATGGAATGCAATCGGGACATCGTGACGAAAATACGCTGAGAGACAACGTGAAAACAGCGGAGACCACGCGCAGGTTGCCCTCAGGGCCCTGCCAAAAAACCTTATGACAATTCGTCGCTGAGCAGGCGCATCTCGATCGAAGGCGCCATTTTCTCGTGGAGGATGCGGTAGACGGCTTCGGCGATGGGAATGTCGACGTCGAACTTTTGGTTCAAGGCGTGGATGCCTTGAGAGCCTGTGAAGCCCTCCGCGACCATGTCCATTTCGAGAATGGCCGACTTGACCGTGTAGCCCTTGCCGATCATGGTGCCGAGAGTGCGGTTTCGGCTGTGAGGGCTGTATGCGGTGACGAGCAGGTCGCCGAGGTAAGGACTGCCCTTGACGTCGCGGTCGATTTCGTGAACGGCGGCGAGGAACCGCTTCATCTCCTGGCTCGCATTGCTCACGAGCACGCTGATGAAGTTGTCGCCGTAGCCCAAGCCGTGGGCGATGCCTGCCGCAATGGCGTAGACGTTTTTCAGGACGGCTGCGAGCTCAGCGCCGAAGACATCTTCGCTGGTTTGGACCCGAATGAATCGGGTTTCAAGGTGCTCTGCAAGCCACTCGGCATGGGACGCCGTGGGGCAGGCCACCGTCAGGTAGCTCAACTTCTCCCGCGCCACCTCCTCTGCGTGACACGGCCCGCAAATGATGCCGATGTTCTCGTAAGGCGTCCCAAACGCCTTGTGCATGTACCGCGCGGGGATGCTGTCGTATTCCGACACCATGCCCTTGATGGCCGAGAACAAAATCTTGCCCTCCATTCCTTTGATGTTCCGCTCGCGAAACACGCTGTCGAGGTGCAGACTCGGGATGACCACCACGAGCATGTCGCACGCATCCACCACCGCTTGCATGTCTGTGGTCACCCGCAATTTTTCTTTGGGGAAGCTGATGCTCTGGATGTACCGCGGGTTGTGCCCATAGGTCATCAGCTCGTCGGCCGTTTCCTGGCCACGCACCCACCAGTGCAGGGTGTCGACGTTGTGGCACAGCATTTTGGCAATGGCTGTGGCCCAACTCCCGCTTCCAAGGATGCCGACATTCATGGTCGCAAATGTAACAGGAACAAAACTTGGGGTGTCCAAACCGCGGCGTACCTTCGCGCGCGAAGCGCGCAACCCTCAGACGTGTTGCGCACGCCCAAAACACACGAAGACATGAGCGAAGACGGATTGAAGAAAATCATCAGCCACGCGAAGGAGTACGGGTTTGTCTTTCCCAGCAGCGACATCTACGACGGTCTCAGTGCCGCCTACGACTATGGGCAACTCGGCAGCGAACTGAAGAACAACATCAAGCAGTATTGGTGGACGGCCATGGTCCGCATGAACGAAAACATCGTGGGCATCGACGCCGCGATTTTCATGCACCCCACAACTTGGAAGGCTTCTGGCCACGTCGACGCCTTCAACGACCCGCTCATCGACAACAAAGACAGCAAGAAGCGCTACCGCGCCGACGTCTTGATCGAGGAGCACATCGCCAAGATTGAGGCCAAAATCAACAAGGACGTCACCAAGGCCAAGAAGCGCTTCGGCGACGCCTTTGACGAAGCGCAGTTCCGCGACACCAACCCGCAAGTCCTGCGCCGCCAAGGCGACATCGACAAGATCAACGCACGCTTCAAGGCGGCGATGGACGCCGAAGACCTTGCGGCCGTGAAGACCCTCATCGAAGACCTTGGCATCACCTGCCCGGTCAGCGGGTCGAAGAACTGGACCGATGTGCGTCAGTTCAACTTGATGTTCAAGACCGAGCTCGGTGCCGTCAGCGGCGACTCAGGGGCGGTTTACCTCCGCCCTGAAACAGCGCAAGGCATCTTTGTGAACTACCTGAACGTGCAGAAGAGCGGGCGGATGAAGTTGCCGTTTGGCATTGCCCAAATCGGAAAGGCCTTCCGCAACGAAATCATCGCGCGCCAGTTCATTTTCCGCATGCGCGAATTCGAGCAGATGGAGATGCAATTCTTCATCAAGCCAGGCACGCAGGAGGAGTGGTACAACCACTGGAAGGAAGCTCGAATCAAGTGGCACAAGGCCCTTGGACTCGGCGAGGAGAACTACCGTTTCCACGATCACGTGAAGCTCGCCCACTACGCCGACGCGGCGTGCGACATCGAGTTCAACTTCCCGATGGGTTTCAAAGAGCTCGAAGGCATCCACTCGCGGACGGACTTTGACCTCAAGCAGCACGAAGAGTTCAGCAACAAGAAGCTGCGCTACTTCGACCCCGAAACGCAAGAGAGCTACGTGCCTTACGTGCTGGAGACCTCCATCGGCCTCGACCGCATGTTCCTCGCCGTCCTCAGCAGCGCCCTGCGCGAGGAAACGCTCGAAGACGGCAGCGCGCGCACGGTGATGTCCATCCCCTTCGCCTTGGCTCCAGTCAAGGCCGCAGTGTTGCCGCTCATCAAAAAGGACGGCCTGCCCGAGAAGGCCCGCGAGATCCTCGCGCAGCTGCAACTGCACCACAACGTCCAATACGACGAAAAAGACGCCATTGGCCGTCGCTACCGTCGCCAAGACGCCATCGGCACCCCCCTCTGCATCACCGTGGACCACGACACCCTCGAAGACCACGCCGTGACCGTGCGCAACCGCGACACCATGAAGCAAGAGCGCATCGCCATCGCCGACCTCAACGCTTACGTCGACGGATTGGTGAGCATGGCCTCCTTGTTCCAAGCGTGACCCTGACTTTGCGACTTTGATTGACCAGCCCCATTTGACCCCATGAACCTCAACGACCTCGAACTCCAAGGCAAGCGCGCCCTCGTGCGCGTGGACTTCAATGTGCCCCTCGACGACGCCCAAAACGTCACCGACGACACCCGCATCCGTCGCGCCATCCCCACCATCCAAGTCCTGCTCGACAGCGGCGCTTCGGTGGTGTTGATGAGCCACCTCGGCCGCCCCAAGGGACCGAGTGCAGACCTGTCTTTGAAGCACATTGTGCCCACCTTGTCCAACCTCTTGGGCAAGCCCGTGAAGTTTGCGGAGGACTGCGTGGGCGACAAGGCCCTCGACGTCACGCAATCGCTTCAGCCCGGGGAGGTCGCTTTGCTCGAGAACCTTCGCTTTCACGGCGAGGAAAAGGCGGGCGACGAATTCTTTGCCGGACAACTCGCCGAGAGCGGAGACGTGTACGTCAACGACGCATTTGGCACGGCCCACCGCGCCCACGCTTCGACCGCGGTCATTGCGAAGTTCTTCCCGGAGGACAAGGCGTTTGGACTGCTCATGCAAGGCGAAGTGGTGGCCCTCAACAAGGTGCTTTCCACCCCTGCCAAGCCGTTGCTTGCGATCATCGGTGGCGCCAAGGTCAGCAGCAAGCTGAGCATCCTCGAGAACCTCGTTGACCGCGTGGACAAGCTGATTGTCGGTGGCGGCATGGCGTACACATTTGTGAAGGCGCAAGGCGGCAGCATTGGAACGAGCCTGGTGGAAGACGACATGTTGGACAAGGCGCGTGCCATCCTGGCCAAAGCCGAGTCCGCGGGCACCGAATTCCTGCTCCCCCATGACACGTTGTGCGCGGACGATTTCGCGCCGGATGCCAACACCGCAGTGCACCCCACCGACGCCATTCCCAGCACGTGGATGGGCCTCGACATCGGCCCCGAGACACGGGATCGCTTTGTCAAGGCGGTCCTCGAAAGCCGCACCATCCTGTGGAACGGCCCCATGGGCGTGTTTGAGATGGACGCTTTTGCGGGCGGAACCAACGACGTCGCCGCGGCCCTGGCCAAGGTGACTGACGACCACGGCGCCTTCACCCTCATTGGCGGCGGCGACTCTGTGGCGGCCATCAACAAGGCGGGACTCGCCGGTGACGTGAGCTACGTCAGCACGGGAGGTGGCGCCATGCTCGAAGTGCTCGAAGGCAAGGTCCTGCCGGGGATTGCGGCAATCGACGCCTGACGCGAACGGACCGCGAGTCAGCTTCCTTACTTGGTGAGGATGTCCTTCATGACAAACATGCTCTGCACCGTGGCGATGTTGGGCATGGCTGCCAAGCGCTGCGTGATGAATCGGTGGTAGGCCTCCATGTTGGGGACCTCCACTTCCACGAGGTAGTCGAACGATCCCGCCAAGTGAAAGCACGACCGCACTTCCCGGTGGCGACCAATGTTGCTTTCGAACTCCTCGAGCAAATCGCGCTCGTGGAGCTTCAACGTGATGTTGCAATACGCACGAATCTCCATCCCGAGCTTTTTGCGATTGATGCGCACCGTATAGCCCCCTATCACCCCGCTGTCCTCCATCCGCTTGACCCGGGTGAACACCGCGCTGCGACTGAGACCGGTAAGCTCGCTCAGGTCCTGCATGCTGCTGCGTCCGTCAAATTCGAGGTGTTCAAGGATGGTTTTGTCGAGGGCGTCCATGGCCAGTCTGATTTGTTCAATTTGGCCCACCTATCCTTGGAGGCAAGGTGAACATTTGACTGCAATTTCGTCTATTTTCTTTCATTTGTTCAATTAAGAGAATCAAACAAAGAACAATTGATTCAAATTGTCCACATGGACAAGCACCTTGAAACCCGCGCAATGTTCGCGGGATACCGCCCATCAGACGCCAACATGGCGGTGAAACCACCCATGCACCCCGCCTCAACGTTTGTGTTCCCAGACGCGCGCACCGGCGCCGCTCACATGGAAACGGCGTATGGCGTGGAAGGCGCGGAGACGCCTCCCGAAGGATTCATCTACAGCCGCCTCGGCAACCCCACCGTCCACATGGCCGAGCAACGCTTGGCGGCGTGGGATGACAGCGAAGACGCGGCACTGTTTGGCAGTGGGATGGCCGCCATCACAACCTCGCTCTTGGCGTGGTCGGACGCCGACCGCCCGGTGTGGTTTGTCGGTCCGCTTTATGGAGGCACGCACCACTTCCTCGACGACGTTCTCCCCTCGATGGGCCGCGACGTCATCGAAATTGACCACCTCGACGAACTTGATTCCACCCTTGACAATCAAGGCGGCAAGCGCCCGGGCGTGGTGTACCTCGAAACGCCCGCCAACCCGACGATGCAAATTCAGCGCATCCGGACGGCCTCTGCCTGGGCAGCGAAGCACAGCACAGACGAACACCGCATCGTGGTGATGGTGGACAACACCTACCTGGGGCCTGTCTTGCAGCGCCCGCTCGAAGAAGGCGCCGACATGGTGCTTTACTCTGCCACCAAATACCTGGGCGGCCACAGTGATCTGATCGCAGGCGGGGCGTCAGGCAAGGCAGACATCGTGGCCAAGGTGAAGGAGTTTCTCACCTTCCTCGGCGGCACCATCGACCCGTGGACGGCCTGGATGCTCGCCCGCTCGATGGAAACGCTCCACGTTCGCGTGGAGCGCCAGCAACACTCCACCGGCACGCTCTTGCAGCACCTTCGGGAAATGTGTGGCCCCCAAGCAGTCAAATCGGCCTGGGCCGCCGATCTCACCCAAATGGGACAAGACGTCACCGTTGCAGAACAACAACAACGCGGAGGCGGAGCCATGATTGGCCTGGAAATTCCGGGCGGCCGCGAGGGCGCGTTTGCCTTCCTCGACGCGCTGCAAGTCTTCAAACTTGCCGTCAGCCTCGGCTCCACGGAAAGCCTCGCGGAACATCCTGCCAGCATGACGCATGCAGGCGTGCCGGCTGAAGTGAAAGCCCGCACGGGCATCACCGAAGGCTTCGTCCGTTTGTCCGTCGGCTTGGAGCATCCCGAAGATTTGATTCAAGACGTGACCCAAGCTTGGAAAGTCGCCGCCCAAGTGGCGAACTTGACCGTGTGAAGCGACTGACCGTTCTTCTTGCGATTTGCGCCTGGGGCGCTTCCCTGACCGCCATGGGCCAAGGGAGGCTGAACTTGTATCCGGACGACAACTTGGTTTGGCACGACATGGTGGCCCACCTCGACGCCGGCTTGGTTCGCATGGGAAATTCTTGGCGTGGCGAGGTGATCTACACCGTCAACCGCGACAACATGTGGAACGAGGTGCGGGTCTTCCGAGGCTTTTCCACCAGCGCACTCGACGTCGCCTTCACCGTGCGTGACAATCAACTCTACTTGGGCGACAGTTCGTTTTCGGACGCCATTTTGTACACGTTCAGCGAAGGCCAAATCTTCGTCGGAGACTCCACCTTCCCGCTCGACGTCGCCTACACCTTGCGCGAAGAATCCCCCCGTTTCGCGGGATCTGGGGACGTGCCGCTTTGGGGACTGTATCGCGAAGACAGCAGGTCCTGGAGCGACCGCATCGGCGTCCTCGAAGGCCCCCTCGAATCCGGAGACGTTTTCGCCGTCCTGAGCGCCGCAGGCCTGCTCTGAGGTCATCGAAGCAAATCCTTCCGCACCGCGCACGGGGTTTCAGGGTGCACATTGTAGAATATTATGTAAATTCACATTCGCCCCTTCGCGCCCGAGCCAGCCAAACCATGCGCATTTTTGCCCCGTTTTCCGTTCCATCGACCCCTTCCCTGCTGCCCACGCGTGCCGCTTCCGTGCTGCTGCTTGTGTTGGTTTCCGGGACGGCTTGCTGGGCACAACAAAGCTTGGTGCGCGAGTGGAACGAGGTGATGTTGGACGCCATCCGAAGCGATTTGGCGAGGCCCACGGTGCACGCCCGAAACCTCCATCATTGGTCCGCCGCGTGCTACGACGCGTGGGCGGCGTACGACACGCTTGCCGAGCCGTTCATGGTCGACGTCAGCGTTGCGGCCATCGAGGACCCCGTCGAGCGGCGCTGGGCCCAGGAAGAAGCCATCAACTACGCCACGTACCGCATCCTGTGGGACCGATTCTTGAATTCGCCGGGCGGAACGTCCACGTTGATGACCCTGTACCAGCATTTTGCCCTGAATGGAGGGGTCAACAGCTTTCAAAGCACCGACTACGTCAACGACGGGCCCGCGGCGTTGGGGAATTACATCGCGCAACAGGTTTTGGCCCTAGGCGCGGTGGACGGCAGCAACGAGGCCAACGACTACGCCAACCAACACTACACGCCGCTCAACCCCGATCTGTTCATTGAATCGGTGCCGGGCAACCCCATGCTCGTGGATCCCAACCATTGGCAGAGCATCAGCCTGAGCACGTTTGTGGGGCAAAGCGGCATCCCGGAATCCGAGACGCCACCTTTTCTGAGTCCCGAATGGGGCCACGTGGTGCCGTTTGGGCTGCCAGACAGCATCAAGTCGCTGCATTTCGCCCCCGACGGATGGCCTTATCCTGTTTGGGTGGATCAGGGGGCGCCGCCGTGGATGCTCTACACCGACGCCCAAGGCGTTGACGACCCTTACACCTGGGGCCACAGCATGGTGCTTCGCTGGTCGGAACACCTCGACCCCACAGACGGTGTCATGCTCGACATCAGCCCCGCCTCGGTGGGCAATGTGGACGCGTCGCTCTTCAGCCTGGACTGCAACGAGTACGACCAATTCTACGATTGGGAGAACGGCGGGGACGCGAGCCAAGGCTGGGATGTGAATCCTGCCACGGGCTTGCCGTATGAACCCCAAATCGTGCCCCGCGGCGATTATGCACGGGTGCTTGCGGAGTTTTGGGCGGACGGCCCGGATTCAGAGACCCCGCCCGGCCATTGGTTCACCATCCTCAATGGCGTGATGGACCACCCCGACTTCGAGCCGCGCTGGATGGGCGAGGGGGAACCGTGGGACTTGTTTGACTGGGAAGTTTGTGCCTACTTCACCCTGGGTGGAGCCATGCACGACGCGGCCATTGCCGCGTGGAGCCACAAAGGATGGTACGATTACATCCGGCCCGTGTCGGCGCTGCGCTGGATGCAAGGTCGCGGGCAATGCACCGACCCCGCTTTGCCCAACTTCGACGTCACCGGCCTCCCGCTCATCGACGGCTTCTGCGAACTGGTGGCGCCCGGCGACAACGACTTCCCAAGCGCGAGCGACGTCGACAAACTCAAGGTACGCGCTTGGCAAGGCCCGGATTTCATTTCCAACCCCAACACCGACGAAGCCGGGGTCGATTGGATCCTCGCTGAAAACTGGTGGCCTTACCAACGCCCCTCCTTTGTGACGCCGCCTTTTGCCGGTTACGTCAGCGGCCACTCCACCTTCTCTCGGGCCGCAGCCGAAATCCTCACCGCCATCACAGGCGATCCCTATTTTCCAGGAGGCATGGGTGAATTCACTGCGCCCGCCAACGAATTCCTCGTCTTCGAAGACGGTCCGTCCCAAGACGTTGTGCTGCAGTGGGCCACCTACCGCGATGCCTCAGACCAATGCAGCTTGTCGCGCATTTGGGGTGGCATCCATCCGCCTTGCGACGACCTTCCCGGGCGACGCATTGGCCTCGCCGTAGCAGAACACGCCTTGAACATGGCGCGTGACCACATCGAAGCTCACGCCCCCTGCATGGCGGACCTGAACCACGACGGCCTCCGTGGCGTGGACGACCTGCTCCTTTTTCTGGTCAGCTACAACAACACCCCCGTTGAGGGGACCGAAGACCTCAATGGCGACGGATACGTCGGCGTGGACGACCTGCTCGATTTCTTGATGTTCTTCAACCAACCCTGCAACTGACACGCAGGCCGAGGCAAGGCCCAGACGCCCCAATCTTGCTTCCCGCCGATGGCCTTACTTGACCTCCTCGAGGCGGAAGGTGAACCCTTCCATGATCTCGTTGACGAGGAGCTTGGTGCACGCGTCATTCACCTGGCCCTCTGCCGCCTCACGGCTGTCGGCGTCCACCTCCAAGGTCACGTGCTTGCCGATGCGTACGTTGCTGATGTCCGGCAACCCGATGTTGGGCATGTTGTTGCTGACGGCCTTTCCCTGGGGGTCCAACAAAGCGGGAAGCGGCATGATGTCGATGGCAGCGCGGAATTTCATGTGCAGTGAATGCGTAAAAGGTGAATCTCAATGCGATTGGCCCTGCGGCGTCGTTGCCATGGCCAAACCGAGGTACAAAAGTAAACACAGCGGCACAGCAAGGAACACACTTCCCCAACCAAACCACGTCCACACCCCCACAAGCGGAATCGCCCCCACCAACACGAACCGCCAACGGTCCACCCCGGGCTCTTTGCCCCAGCCCTTCAATCCCCACATCTTCCGGCGACTCACCATCGCCAGCGGCACCACCACAATCCCAATCCACGCCAACCCAACTGCCATGAGCGCGTCCATGCTGCCATGCAATTCGCCCCATGCGAGCATCACGCCCATCCAAAAGACCCCCGCCGCCGGCGCAGGCAGCCCTTCAAAGTGCGTCCCGCCCTCTCCGCGCTCTGCCGCCACATTGAACCGCGCCAACCGATACGCCGCGGCCGCGGCCACGCCCAAGCACGCCAGCATCTCCCACGTCATCCCCACTCCGCCGTCGTCTTGAAACAAGCGCATGGCCACCATGGCCGGTGCCACACCTCCCGTCACCACGTCCGCCAGGCTGTCCAGCTGCACGCCCATCGGCCCAGCCACGCCCAACTTCCGCGCCGCCCAACCGTCCAGCACGTCGCAAAACATCGCAAGCACCCACACCACCGCCACCATTTGCACGCCTCGCGCTTCCGCGCCCGTGGGCCACGGTTCCTGCATCCAGAACACCATTTGACCTGTCCAATCGGCCACCAAGGCCTCCCCCAAAAACGCTCCTGACGCCGCCGTCCAGCACACCACGACCCCTCCCAGCAAGTTGCCAAGGGTCAACGCATTGGGCACCCATTTCCACGTGTTCATGCCGCAAATCTAACCCATCCCCTCAGGCCTTCATCCCCAGAAGTGAAACCTTCCTGAATCCACTTTCGTATCTTCGCAAGCCCACGGTGATTCCTTCACCTGGAAAAGGGTCCGATGGCCGAGTGGCTAGGCTCAGCTCTGCAAAAGCTGCTACAGCGGTTCGAATCCGCTTCGGACCTCATCGATTAAATGGAAAGCCCCGTTGTCACTGCGACAGCGGGGCTTCTTCGTTTGGCAGTGCTTACAATAGTGCCTACGCTTTGCTTTTTCGGCGGATTGTGCGCTCACTCAGCATCCTGGATGCAACGAACAGAAAAAACCCATTTTGGATTTCCGTCGCCGCGGTAGACTTTCTGGACGTCGCTGGTCGAGCCCAAGTTGTCGAAGCTCTTAAGGCCTCGGTACCGTGTGCTGGAGCCATCGGGTGAGAAACTCCAAAAGAACCCGTGAATACCAGCGGTTGGGAAGGACCCTGTTTGGCCGCGGTATCCGCCAGGCAAACCTGCAAAGCCGCTCGAGTTCGTACCGTTGTCCCCATTGTACCACCCGTAGTCCGTTTTCATTTGGGTGCCTTGGTAAGTACCCTGCCAACCTGTGTAGTTCGCCTCCGTAACGCTCATCCCCAAGGTTATCTCCCTCGTCATCCACTCCCCGTCGTTGGGAACGTGCCAACCGCTAGGGCAAAAGCCGCGGGCGTCGTTCACAGCGCGCCAATTGTAAAGGCGGCCGTATTCGTTCAGCGACCATACCTCGTCGCACGCGTCACCGTCGGAACTGAAGTTGGAGCAAGAACTGCTTCCTTCACCATGTACCGTCACCACACCAGAAGTCGTATACTACCACTCGCTGTCGCTCAAGCCCTTAGGGATCGCATCACCATTTTGGTAGTTCTCGCTTCGGAGGTTTTCCGCAAACCAACACTGGTCGCCGATTAGCACCGTGGCGTAATCGTAGCCGTGGTAGCTGACAAGGTCCCCGCAGTCGCCGAAGTAAGGCGCGCATGCGTAGCTGAACGTTGTGTCGGCCCCAATCTCATAAACGAACCAAGTGTCGATGTTTGCTGCGTACACGCTGTCGTAGAGGATTGAGATGTCTTCAATTACCAATTCTGTGGGACCTGGACCGTTGCAGACTCCGCACTCGTCGAGATCACCACTGCACGTGTCCACATCATCACAGATGCCATCACTGTCTCCATCACCCTCACAGCC
>CBFHRO010000044.1:0-17060 GCA_965658245.1 uncultured Flavobacteriales bacterium | reverse complement strand
CCACAAAGCGTCGGTGCAACCATTTGCAGCACCCCAATCAGCGCCAAAGACGCCAAGACACCCCGCGAGAATGCGTACCCAAACAAGGTCTTTTTGGCCCGCTGTCCTGGCGCGTCAGAGGCGAATCTCAAGAAGGCCTGGTACGCCCCCAGCCCCATAAACGGCACGACGGCGCCCACCACATTCATGGCATAGGAATAGGCGCCATATTCTGCTTCGGTGGTACAACGGGTGACAAAGACCACAGCTCCAAATCCGAGGAGCTTGGTGATCACGTTGGCAGCCATCATCCAATGGCCATCCCTCTGGAAGAACGTGGAGATGTATTCGGTTGCTTTCACGTTTCCCACAATGCTTCCGTCGCAAGCAACAACGTCAATACCGAGGCTTTGTTCATGGCATTCATGGTGGGGAAATCTCGTTCCGCAAGGGCACCCAAATCGGGGTAATGTTGAAGCAAGGGAGCCAGCCGCTGGAATGTGTCGCTGTAAAAATGCTGAATTTCCTTGGACGAATCCAACCAAACATCGACGGGGGACATGGACGCGCGGTCACTGAACGACAGAACCCGCCTGAACCTTGCCCGCCACAACGCCTGTGATTGAGCCAAGCGCAGGCGTCTGCCCAACACAGGGCGCGCGTTGTAACGCTCCCACACATGCTCGGTGGCCGCAGGGAAGCACTTTTGCAACCAAGTCAGGTAAGCCCGTTGATCTTGGACCATGGATGGGTGCAAGCGCAGGGCCGCCCTGGTGAACGTCCCTGATGCAAAGGGAGACCACAACACCCCAAAATCCGCTGTGCTGTAGGCTCCGGAATTGGTGTAGAGGAACCCCCGGTTGACCATTTTGAAGCGCTGTACATCGGGGGTTTCGAGCCAAGCTTGGGTGGCGACACCCTCGCAGAGTGCTTGGTTGGTCGAGTTCAAGGTCATTCCTCGAAGAACCTCCCTCCCTGAAGCCCTCCACCGATGGTTGTCTGTCAACAACACATTGGCGCCTTGCCCCGATCCAAGCAGGCCCAGCCTTGGGAGCTCCTCATGGACCAAGGCATGCCGATGGTGCGCACTGGCGAGGAAATTCACGCAGCCGTCGTATTCCATCGCCGATTCAACATGCATCATGTATTCTCCCTTCCCGAGGTCATGCGCCCGATGGGTCCATCCATGGGCGCGAGCCAAAGCTGCACTGATGGACTCGTCTTTCGAGCCTCGCGCCGAAAAACACAAGGTCGACATGTCCGAAGGCATCAGATGCCTCGCAGTGGCCAACGCCACAAGACGCGAGTCCAGCCCCCCGCTTAGGAGGTTGTGCTGCACGCAGCCTGCACCGCGGTTGACGGCAACCATGTGGGCAACCGATTCCTGAAAGGCCTCGTCGAGCAACGAAGTGGCTTTGGAGAGGTCGGTGACGTCTCGCTCGATCTCTGCGCAGACAACGCGCTCTTGGGTTTGGGACCCCTTTGGAGTCCAGGTCAGGGTGTGCCCTGGCATCAACTTCTTGGCCCCTCGAACCAGCGTGCGCTCTCCGAGTATGCTGCCATAGGTGAGCAACAAGGACGCAGCCTCTTGGTCTGGGAGGACTGGCACATTTTGGCCTCGCATCAATCCGACCAGCTCAGACAAGCTGTAGGCAAACAGAAACCCCCACTCGGTGTCCACCCAAAACAGCGGATGCTGGCGTGCGAAATCGACATGAAGCTGCACAGTTTGGGTGTCGGCATCGGCGTGAACGCCCTGCAACGGTCCTTCGACCTCCGCAAAGGCACGACCGGAAGACATCCGTCGCCCGAGCCCTTCCCTTCGGTCGGGCGCGACCCAGTTCGAGTGGTCGGCATTGAGCCACACACCGTGGGCCCCAAAGACCTTTGATCCTTCGACATGCAATGCCGCCTGTTGCACTGCGTGCTTGGGTTCATGCATGTCCAAGGCCACGTGAAAACCGGGCGTATCCAGTTGTCCAGCCCTGCCTTGCAAGGTCACTGGACGCGTAGACACCACACCAAAAAGCCCCGTTCTCATGCCCTTCCAAACAATCAGAAATGGGCCAGGGCGTGCGCGGCCTGCATGGGGTTTTCCGCCCGGAACACCGAGGATCCCGCCACCAGCACATTCGCTCCTGCTTCCACCAACGCTTGCGCGTTGCCTGTTCCAACCCCACCGTCAATTTCTATGAGCACCTCAGAGGCGCCCTCTTCATTCAGCAACGTGCGCAAGGCCTGCGTTTTGGCATACGTCCTCTCAATGAACGATTGCCCTCCGAAACCTGGATTCACACTCATCAAGCACACCAAATCCAATTCCGTGGCGACATCGCGAATGACCTCAATTGGCGTGTGTGGATTGAGGGCCACTCCCGCCTTCATGCCCGCAGCACGAATGGCGCCCAACGTGCGGTGAAGGTGGTTGCACGCCTCGGCATGCACCGTCAAAACATCGGCACCGAGGTCGGCAAATGTCTGGATATAGCGGTCGGGATCGACAATCATCAAATGAACGTCGAGTGGCTTTTGGGCGTGACGCGCAATGGCCTCCATGACGGGCATGCCAAAACTGATGTTGGGGACAAACACGCCGTCCATCACGTCGAGGTGAAACCAATGTGCTTCAGATGCATTGACGAGTTCAACGTCGCGTTGAAGGTTGGCGAAATCGGCCGCCAAAAGCGAAGGAGCAAGGAGATGTGCCATGACACAAAGGTCAACAAGTGCCCTCCAATTTGGACTGCCTTGTGGGCAATGTGTGAAGAAGGTGCACCTTTGCAACATGGCCACGCACGCTGCCCCCCTTCAAGATGCATCGTCAAGTCCTTCAAGCCCCATGGTGGTTGGATTGACAGGCGGCATGGGTGCAGGCAAAAGTTTGGTGGCCCGGATGTTCGCGGCGCTTGGCGCCCCCACTTGGGACGCCGATGACGCTGCGAAGAAGTTGTACCAAACCGATCAGGCCCTTCGACAATCGATTGTCGAGCGCTGGGGACCCGAGGTCGGCCTCTGCAACGACCAAGGACAAGTGGTGGATGTTCGACGTGCCGTATTGGCTGACCTTGTCTTTGCCAACCCTGATGAATTGGCGTGGCTTGAGGCTCAGGTCCACCCTGCCGTGGCGAGGTCGTTTCAGCGCTGGCTCGAACTTCAAACGCGCGCATGTGCGCCAAAGTGGGTCGTTCGGGAAGCCGCGATTTTGTTCGAATCTGGGAGCGATGCGACGTGCGACGTCACCATCACCATTGAAGCCCCCGATTACCTGCGCGTTCAACGCGTGAAGCAACGCGCTCGGGCCCACGGGCAGCGAGTGCCCACCGAGGAAGAGATTCGCGCCCGCATGGCGAAGCAGTGGACTGAATCCGAGCGTACAACACGTGCGGACCACGTCCTGCGAAACGACGAGGATTGCGCGCTGCTCCCCCAAGTCCTGAACCTTTGGCGCACCTTGGGCGGCGATATGGCTTGAACAAAAGGCAGGGATGGCTCCTTATTTTAGACCACCCCAGCGATGAAAGAAATCCAAGCCCTTTTTGCCCTCCAGCGTCAAGCCCTTGCCGAGGTCACATCAGCGTCCGAACGCCGCCAACAGCTTCGCCAGCTTTGGGAGGCTGTCTTGGCCCATGAAGATGCGCTGGTTGAAGCCCTCGCCATGGATTTGGGCAAGCCCCGTGAGGAAGTCCATTTGCAAGAGATCTTTCCGCTGAAATCCGAGATCAAATTTGCCCGCAGGCATCTCCGTGGGTGGATGGCAACAAGGCCCGTGGGGACCTCGCTCGCGATGCTCGGCACCCGGTCCGAAGTGGTGGTCCACCCCAAAGGCCAAGTGCTCATCATTTCGCCCTGGAATTTCCCCGTCATTTTGACGCTTCGTCCACTGGTCAGCGCCATCGCTGCTGGAAACAAGGTGATTGTCAAGCCTTCTGAACACACTCCCAAGACGTCCAAAGTCATCGCGGACATCGTGGCACAAGCGTTCACGGAAGCCCAGGCATCCGTGGTGCTTGGGGGTCCTGATGTCAGCGCATTTTTGACGAGCCTGCCCTTTCAACACATTTGCTTCACGGGAGGCACCCATATCGGAAAAAAGGTGATGACCGCGGCTGCAGAGAATTTGGCTTCGGTGACCCTGGAATTGGGCGGCAAAAGTCCCGCCGTTGTGGATGCCACGGCTCACCTTCAGGACGCGAGCCGCCGATTGGCCTGGGGCAAATGTCTCAACAACGGCCAGGTCTGCATCGCGCCGGACTACGCCCTTGTGGAGGAATCGATTGCACCTGCCTTTTTGGAGGCGATGAAGGCGCGTTTCGACGACATGTACGGATCCGATGAAGCATCGCAATTGCACTCCGACCAACGTTCGCAGATCGTCAACGATGCGCATTTTCAGCGGGTGGTCGGCCTCATCGAAGATGCCGTGGCGCAAGGTGCAGAGGTGATTCACGGCGGCACGTGGGATGCCGCGGCTCGCCGCATTGCACCAACCTTGCTGACAGGCGTCACCCTCGACATGAAGGTCATGCAGGAAGAAATTTTTGGGCCCGTCTTGCCCGTGATGACCTGGCGTGATCCCAGCGAAGTTCAAACCTTGGTTCAAGCCAATCCCCATCCCCTTGCCATGTACTTCTTCTCCAAGAACGAGACGGCGATTTCCGCCTGGATGAGGGCGATCCCTGCGGGAACCACAGGAGTCAATGAGGTGGTCCTTCACGTGGCCAACCCCAACCTGCCCTTTGGCGGAATCCAAACCAGTGGCATCGGCCGCACCGGCGGATTGGCGGGCTTCGAGGCCTTTTCAAACATGCGTTCGGTGCTGCGTCAGACTTCAAGATTCAACGTCCTCCCATGGACCTTCCCGCCGTTCAACGGGTTCAGCTTGACCCTGGCGCGCGTCGTGCAACGTTGGCTGTGACCGACTGACCCCTACCTTCGCTTGCCATGCTCGTCCAAACGCACTTGCCACGAAGCCTTTCCAGGTCCAGGTACGACCAGTACTTGGCCTCCGGCTGGTTTCGCGGGTCGGTCATGTTGTACAAAATGGACCTGCTGTGCATTGACGAGAGGCTCTACAGCGTGGTCAACATTCGGATGAACCTCGATCAATACGAGCCTTCAGCACGGCAGCGAAAAACCATGCGACGGGTTGAGTCCAGATTCACCGTGACCTACGGTCATGCCCAACCCAATGCCAACAAGGAGGCGCTCTACGCGCAGCACAAAGCGCGCTTCAAAGGGTTCATCCACAACACCCTCACCGAATACCTCAGCGCCGGATTTCAAGGAACCGTGTTTGACACCCGTGAAGTGTGCGTCTATGACGGCGACCGACTCATCGCCGTCAGCTACTTTGACCTCGGAGACCAAAGCATGGCGAGTTTGCTCGGGTTGTATGATGATGCCTATGGCAAATACAGTTTGGGCACATACACCCTCTTGAAAGAGGCGGAATACGGCAAGCGAACCGGCCGCAAGTGGTTCTACCCTGGGTACATTTTGGACCAGCAGTCCGACTTTGACTACAAGCTCAAACTCGGATCCATGGAGCACTACACGGCCAACAAGCGTTGGGCCAAGCTGGAGAACTTCAAGCCGGAGACCACAACGTCCTTCAAAATCCGCGAGGCCACAGAGGCTTTGATGGTGGGACTGCAGGAGCTAGGCTTGCGCCCCAAACCATGGCTGTATCCGTATTTCAGCATGGGCTACATGGGACCTTGGAGTGCCTTTTTCCTGCGCTTGCCCGTGCCCATTGAGTTGGGCCATGATGTGGAAGGCATGCTCGTCGCCGGATTCGACCCGGAGACCTCAGGCTACACGTTGATGCACATCCACCCATGCCCCGATGCGTCGCAATTCTTGAACATGGAGCCCTCTTCTGAATTCCAAACAGGCGAGGCGTATTTGAACCAATTGTACCAAACCGGCGACACCCTGCTCGCACAAGGTTCGCTGGACGAAGTCCTCGAATTGGCAGCGCGGTGGGCAGCGCGCCCCGATGCCCTTTTCCCGCAATGCGATTGATGAGTTGGAATGTCAACGGCCTTCGGGCTGTTGTGAAAAAAGGATTCACCGACCAAATGGACGCCTTGGCGCCCGATGTCCTCGGACTCCAAGAAACCAAGGCTCAAGACGACCAGGTTCGCGAAGCGCTGTTTGGCTGGGAATCCTATGAAGTGCATTCGAGTTCCGCGGTCAAAAAGGGATATTCAGGAACCGCCATCCTGACCAAGCACACCCCCAAGGGCATCCAAGCAGGCATTGGCGTGGAAGCCTTGGATCAAGAGGGCCGGGTCCTTCGGATGGAATTCGACGACTTTCACTTCGTGACAGTGTACACCCCCAATTCCAGCTCGGGCCTCAAGCGACTGCCCTTTCGGGGCGAATGGGATGTGGCGTTTCGCGATTACCTCAAGGAACTCGACGCCGACAAGCCGGTGATCTGCTGTGGCGATTTGAACGTGGCGCACGCGCCGATTGATTTGGCGCGGCCCAAATCCAATTACAACAAAACGCCGGGCTACACCCAACAAGAAATCGACGGCATGGGCGCCTTGCTCGACGCCGGATTTGTCGATACGTGGCGTCATGCTCATCCCGAGGAAGTGAAGTACTCATGGTGGAGTTACCGGGGCGGTGCCCGTGAGAAAAACGTGGGTTGGCGGCTGGATTACATGCTCGTCAGCGAACGCGCCCTTGCACGGACTGCTTCCCCGCAGATTCACAACGACATCCACGGCAGCGACCACTGTCCGGTTTCGCTCGAGTGGCAGGGATAAATCCTGCACCCACGCACACCAATTCTGGGTCGTTTCGTGCGCAAGACGGATGCTTCTTGCCTTCAAAAACATGAAGCACAAGACATTCGCATTGGCGCTGATGTTGGCCATGACCACAAGCGGCCTTGGAATTTGGGCTCAGTGTCATGCCGACCTGAATGGGAACCAAACCATTGACAACGACGACCTGCTCATTTTGCTGGCAGACTATGGCCAACCCTGTGAATTGGCCGCATGGGATGACCCCGTCATTTCAGAAATTCACTACAACCCAAGCACGCAGCAGGGCTCGGACAGCGACTTCGAATTTGTGGAGCTGATGAACCCCCACCCCTTTGCCATTGACGTGGGCGGGTGGTCATTGGGCGACGGCATCGATGCCACCATTCCTGCTGGCACAACCATCGAGTCCCACGGTTTCTTGCTCACGGCCAACGACACGGCAACCTACCGCATGATCCTCGGCCCCTTTGTGGAGCTTGTTCCTTGGATGGGGACCTCCAGCTTGCACAACAGCGGAGAAACCATCCGTTTGATTCGGCCCGACGGGACACAAGCCGACATGGTCACCTACAGCGACACCGGCGGATGGACCAACGAAGCCGACGGTGCCGGGGGGTCACTGGAATGGAAAGGACCCGGCTGGGACAATGCCCTGCCCGAATCCTGGATTGGCTCCAACGCCCTGGGCGGCTCCCCCGGCGAAGACAACAGCAGTTGGGCGGACTGAGCTCGAGACTCAGATCTCGCGGGTGTCACCGTTGATGCACACTTGAAGGGGTTCTCCCTCGAGTCGCGTCACGGTGACGCCGTCGCGCTTCACGTTCACTTCAAGGGTTCTTCCTCTGAACTGCAGCTTGAACACGTAGGCCGTCCAACTGTCGGGCAACATCGTGTTGAAGTGTGGAATGCCGTCGCGCACACGGAACCCGCCAAAGCCCTCCACCACACTCATCCACGTTCCGGCCATGGACGTGATGTGAAGACCTTGGTACGCTTCGGCGTTGTAGTCGTCCAAATCAAGCCGTGCCGTCCGCAAATACATCTCCACGGCCTTGTCTTCACGGCCAAGGCGTGCCGCCAAGATGCTGTGCACACAAGGCGACAGGCTGCTTTCATGCACCGTCATGGGCTCGTAGAAGTCGAAGTTTTCTTCGAGTTCCGCCTGGGTGAAGTCGTCCGGAAAGAAGTAAAACCCTTGCAAGACGTCGGCCTGCTTGATGAAACAGGAACGCAAAATGCGATCCCATGACCACACCTGGTTGATGGGTCGGTGTGCCTCTGGAAGGGCATCGGCGGGCATCAAATCCTTGTCGAGAAAGCCATCTTGTTGCAAACGGACTGCGCTCCCCTCCTTTTGTGGCAAGCACATGCCCTCGGATATCTGCACCCAAGCGTCACACTCATCTTTGGAAACGTCGCCTTGGAAGCGCTCGACCAGAGAAGCGGCGTAACGCAAGCACCAAGCTGCCAGGTAATTGGTGTACCAGTTGTTGTTGACGTTGTTCTCATATTCATTGGGGCCCGTCACGCCAAGCATGACGTAGGCGCCGCGATGTTCTGACCAATGAACGCGCTGCGCCCAAAAGCGGGCCACCGCCACCGCGACATCCATCCCTTCTTTCCGCAGATAAGTGTCGTCGCCCGTGTACTCATTGTAGTTCCGGAGAGCGAGGACCATGGCCCCGTTCCGATGGATCTCTTCGAAGGTGATTTCCCACTCGTTGTGGCATTCCTCGCCATTCATGGTCACCATCGGATACAACGCCGCCCCGCCTTGGAAGCCCAATTTCTCGGCATTTTCAATGGCCTTGCCAAGCTGGTTGAAACGGTAACGCAAGAGCTGCTCTGCCACGTGCGGCGGATGGGTTGCCAAGTAAAAAGGCAAGCAATACGCTTCCGTGTCCCAATAAGATGCACCGCCGTATTTCTCACCCGTGAATCCCTTGGGGCCCACATTCAATCGGGCATCGTCTCCACGGTAGGTTTGGTTGAGGTGGAAGATGTTGAAGCGAATGGCCTGCTGCGCTTCGACGTCTCCTTCAATCTCGATGTCGCCCAACGCCCAAATCGCCTCCCATCCTTCGACATGTTCGGCACGCATGGCCTCGTAGCCCTGATCCCGTCCAGTGATGGCCTCGGCAAGCGCTTCTTCGCCACACCGATCTGCTGCCATGTGAAGGGAGCTGACGAGCCCCACAAACTTGGTTACCTCCACGGCAGAAGGTTGGTCCCACGCCGCGGTCAACCCGGCCCACTTCTCTCCTTCCTCGGCGCGCCAAGTCGCATCCGTGCATGACATGGCTTGGGCTGTGCCCACCGTAAATGCCGTTTTCTCCGTGGTGTTGACCACGAGAGAGGTGGCCGCAGCCACGTCAGAGTCTTGGGCATCGTGACGCCAAAAGGCATCGTCCCAGTTCGTGTCTTCGTTGGTGATGCCGCCATCCAAGCGCGGCATGACCTCAAGCGAGGTCACCCCAGAAAGCGGCGTGACTCGGACCCGAACAGCGGCTTTGTTGGGGGAAGCCATGCTGATGAAACGCTCGGTCTCCAGATGGATTTTCACCCCTGGCTCAAGGACCAATGTGCACGTGCGTTGAAGCAGCCCCTGACGCATGTCCAGCACGCGCTCGAAGTCACAGACTTCTTGCGCCGTGGCCAAGTCCACCACCATGCCATTGACACGGAGGCCGAGGTGCGTCCAATTCGTGGCGTTCAGAACCTTCGCGAAATACTCGGGGTACCCGTTTTTCCACCAACCCACTTTGGTTCGGTCTGGGTAATAGACGCCTCCCACGTAGCTACCCAACATGTGGTCGCCTGAGTAGCCTTCCTCGTGGTTGGCACGCTGGCCAAATCGTCCGTTTCCGATGGAGAACATGCTCTCCGAACTGCGCATGTTGTCGGGGTTGAATCCCTTTTCGACAATGCGCCAAGCTTCAGCATCCAAGTAGCGGTTCATCGCTTGTTGTTTTTAAGTCCAAACGTGCCTCAACCGTGGCCGTGTTCCATCCAAGTTTGAAGACGACTGACCGTCACGTCTTCCAGGTGGTCCACCACGACATCCGCCTCCGAGAGTTGGGCTTTGTCCCCCACTCCAACGGCAAAAAATCCACCCGTCTTGGCGGCTTTCACCCCAGATGCGGCGTCCTCGAACACCACGACATCAGCAGGCGCCACACCCAAGGCTGTCGCCCCTTTCAGAAAAACCTCTGGGTCTGGCTTGCTCAAGGTGATGTGGTTGCCGTCCACGACGGTGTCAAACAAGGGCGTCAAGCCCACGTTGTCCAAAATCAATTGCGCGTTGCGGCTCGAACTTCCAAGTCCAACTTGAATGCCTTGCGCCACCAAGGACTCAATCAACTCTTTGGCACCAGGCAAAATGTCCTTGGCGCGCATGCCTTGAATCAAGTCGAGGTACCAAGCATTCTTTTGGTCCATCAACTTCACTTTGGTCTTTTCGTCCAGTTGCAAATGCCCCAAACGGAGAATGTGCTCCAAACTGTCGACCCGGCTCAATCCCTTCAACGCATGATTGTCCTCCTCTGTGAACGGAATGCTCAACTCTTCGGCCAAACGTTTCCACGCGACAAAGTGATGCACCGCGGAGTCCACAATGACCCCGTCCATGTCAAACAAACATGCTTTTAACGCCATCCTTATTCTGATTTCAAAATGAATTCCACGTGGTATTGCGCCAATCCGTCAATGGGCTTTTTGATGATGTTGCCCACGCGATATCCTCGATCGGCACAAGCCTTCTTGAGGGCATCTTGAAAATGGTAGGCCACACTGCCCACAAAGTGAATGGGCATGGCTGAAGCACCCTCAAAACAGGCAACATGCACGTCCAAGAATGCCTTGAAGCCTTCGTCCAACCAGTCCTGAACAAATGGATCTGCTTTGTGACGTCCAAGGAACGTCATGAAGCTCGCCAAAAACACGTTGGCATTGGGCTCCTGATACACGCGCTTGGTGATGGACAGCTTGTCCAAACCGTATTGCTCCACAAAGTCTTCGTGAATCGCCGCAGGCAGCTTGTGGTAAAGGAACGAGGACAGGAGGCGCTTGCCAAACCATGAACCGCTTCCCTCGTCACCCAAGATGTAGGCCAACGCGGGAACCTCTTCTGTGACGGTTTTCCCGTCAAACATGCAACTGTTGCTGCCGGTCCCAAGGATGCATGTCACCGCCGGCTCCCCCGTGTGAGTGCTGTAAGCCGCCCCGTCAAGGTCATGTCCCACATGGACCTTGGCATTGGCAAACACGCGACGCAGCCCCTCGGCAATCACCTCACAGAGCTCGGGCGAGCTCGAGCCCGCACCATAGAAGTACACGCGCTCCACGCTGTCAGCCACTTCCATGGCCTGAGAATTCGCTTTCATTTCCCGCTCCACCAAGTCGGCGTCGTGGAAATACGGATTGAATCCCATGGTGTGGAACTCTCCGAGCTCGTGGCCATGTTCAGTGATGACCAACCAATCGCATTTGGTGGATCCGCTGTCAGCGATGAGAATCTTCACAGCGCAGGCTTAGGCAAGGCGCTCTGCCAAATCCACCACGCGTGTGGCGTATCCAGCCTCGTTGTCGTACCAACCGAAAACCTTCACCAGGTTTCCGGTGCACTTGGTCAAGGCTGCGTCTACAATGCAACTGTGTGTGTTGCCCACGATGTCTACGCTGACAATGGGATCCTCGCAGTATTGGAGGATGCCCTTCATGGGGCCATCCGCAGCTGCCTTCAAGGCAGCGTTGACTTGCTCGGCGGTAGCTTCTGTTTTCAAGGTGGCCGTCAAATCCGTCACAGAGCCCGTGGGCGTGGGGACGCGAACGGCCATGCCGTCAAGCTTGCCCGCCAATTCTGGGAGCACAAGCCCCACTGCCTTGGCGGCACCTGTGGACGTGGGAATCATGCTCAATGCCGCTGCGCGTGCACGACGCAAGTCCTTGTGTGGCGCGTCCTGCAAGCGCTGGTCTGCGGTGTAGGCGTGAATCGTGGTGATGTATCCTGTTTCCAAACCAAACGTGTCATTCAACACCTTGGCCATGGGTGCCAGGCAGTTGGTGGTGCAAGAGGCGTTGCTGACGATGCGGTCGTCGGACGTCAAAATGTTGTCGTTCACACCGAGGACGATCGTCTTCAAGTCACCCTTGGCAGGCGCTGAGATGATGACCTTGCCAGCCCCAGCCGTCAAGTGCGCAGAGGCCTTTTCAGCGTCGGCAAACACGCCTGTCGACTCGACCACGAGGTCGACTTGGCTGGCACCCCATGGCAAATCAGCAGGGTTTCGCTCCGCAGTGATTTGAATCTCTTGTCCGTTCACGACCAAGTTGCCTTTGGACACAGCCACGTCACCGGGGAACAACCCGTGAATGCTGTCGTATTTGAGGAGGTGTGCCAACGTTTCGACATCAGTCAAGTCGTTGATGGCAACCACTTGGAATGCCGGACGGCTGACCAATTGACGGAAGGCCAAACGGCCAATGCGGCCAAATCCGTTGATAGCAATGCGCTTCATGTATGTGCTGTTGAGTTGTTTCGTAAAAAGGGTTAGATGGACAAAATCCGTGCGATGCGCACTTCGTCCTCGTTGATTTTGCTTTTGGTGCTGATGGCGATTTCGAAGGGCGTCAGCTCGATTTTGTCATCAATGACCCCGGCCATCACGTCCTTGTGCCCCTGTCGAAGAGCCTCTACCGCGGCCACCCCCAAGCGTGAAGCCAAGACGCGGTCAAAACAAGTTGGGCTTCCACCGCGCTGCAAGTGACCCAACACCGTGATTCGGGTTTCGTACGTGTCGGTTTTCTCTTTCACGCGCTTGGCGATTTCGTAGGCACCTCCGTTGGGATCGCCCTCCGCCACAATCACAATGCTGCTCGTCTTGTTGCTTTGTTCACCGGCTTGAAGCACGGCGACCAAATCGTCGATGCTCATCCCCATCTCAGGAGTCATGACCGCGACAGCCCCTGTGGCAATCCCTGATTTCAGGGCAATGAAGCCACTGTCCCTGCCCATGACCTCCACGAAGAACAACCGGTTGTGGCTGTCTGCAGTGTCACGGATTTTGTCCACGGCGTCAATCACCGTGTTGATGGCCGTGTCAAACCCAATGGTCGAATCCGACCCGCTCAAATCGTTGTCAATGGTGCCGGGAAGGCCCACAACCGGGAAGCCCGTTTCGCGGCCGAATTTCATGGCACCCGTGAAGGTGCCGTTGCCCCCGATGACCACCAAGCCATCGACGCCCGCTTCCACAAGGTTGACGTGGGCACGCTTTCGCCCCTCCACATCGTGGAAGTCCATGCAGCGTGCGGACTTGAGGATGGTGCCACCACGGCCCAAAATTTTGGCCACCGAGCGAACGTGCAAACGCTTGAAATCTCCCTCGATGAGCCCTTGATACCCTTGAAACACCCCCACCACTTCCATGTCATGGAACACCGCGGTACGAACCACCGCGCGGATGGCAGCGTTCATGCCTGGGGCATCGCCTCCAGAAGTCAATACAGCTATCTTTTTCATCAGGGTCACTTGTCTTGCAAACACGCCTTTCATTGAAGGCGCACAAATTTGCGTCAAAGCAAGCGCATTTCCGAACGTTGTCGACAAGTTTTCGCCTGTGATGCCGGATGAAGTGTACAATCGACACCAACTCCCCTATCTTGCCGCCAAATCCCTCAAAAAGACCCACAAAATGGATGTAAGTGTCGACTGTGCGCTTTTTGGCTTCGATGGCGAAACGCTGAAACTCTTGCTGATTCGGCAACGAACATCACAAGGAGGTCCACTTTCAGAGGCGGAACTCCAGATGGCCTTGCCTGGCGACTTTGTGCATGCCAATGAATCGTTGGACGCGGCAGCGGGACGTGTTTTGGCGGAACTCACGGGATTGGATGACGTGTATCTGAAGCAATTCCACGCATTTGGCGATCCCGACCGTGTGAAAGGTCTCAAGGACCAACACTGGTTGCGCACCTTTCGCGAGCATCCTGAAAACCGCGTGATGACCGTGGCCTACTTTGGGCTTGTTTCCCTGCACGACCACACCCCCAAGGCGTCTTCTTTTGCTGGAGGGGCAGAATGGATCGACGTGGACCATTTGCCTGAGCTCGCTTTCGACCACGACGACATTGCCCACTTGGCCCTTCGAACGTTGCGCGAACAACTGGAGTCCAAGTACATCGGCTTTGAGATGTTGCCCAAAAAGTTCACCCTACGACAACTTCAATCTCTACACGAAGTGGTTCTTGATAAAAAGTTGGATAAGAGAAATTTCCGGAAAAACATCAAGCGCATGGACCACGTCGTTCCGCTGAATGAAAAAGAGGAAGGCGTGCTGCACAAGCCCGCCCAATTGTTCACCTACGACGCCAACCTGACCACCCCCAATTCTTGACATCATGACCCAACGCACTCTGTTACTACTCGTAAGCCTCTCGGCTTTTGTTTCCCTTGAAATGGACGGACAAATCATTTGGACTGACCCACCATTTCCGGCGCAGAATGACCATGTCACGCTCTACTATGATATATCAGAAGGAAACGGTGCACTCATTGACGAAGTGCCGCCTTGCCCACCATGCCCTTTCATCTACGCACACACTGGTGTAATCACTTCTGAAAGTGCATGTCCTTGGGACTGGCAATACGTTCAAAACCCTTGGCCAAATGCCAACAACGCAAGTTCAGCAAATGCGGGGAACATCCTGCTTCCTGTAGAAGGAACCATTCACAGTTTCGATTTTGGTGGGCTAACACTGGCTGAATACTATGACATCCCTGAAGGAATAGAAATTCATGATTTGGCTTTCGTTTTCCGGAACGCCAACGGATCAGAAGTCGGAAAAACAGAAGATGGTGGAGACATCTTTTATACTTTATCAGGTGCAGGTTTAGAAACCAAAATCACTTCTCCAAATGTCACTACGCAGATTGGAAACATTGGAGATGTTGTGGAAATCAATTGTGCGTCATCGGCAAATGCCTCCGTGTCACTTAGTGTCAACGGCGTAGCACTAAATTCTTCACTCGACTCAAACGCTTTAAGTTCATCTGTATCAATTGACAGTTCAGGATTCTATGTTATAGAGTTCACTGCAGAACTCAATGGCATCATGTCAACTTCACGGACATCCGTCTACGTTCCAGGGGAAACCGTTGATGTCATGCAAGCACCTGATGGCATCGTCGATGGCATCAATCAGATCAACGATTCTACTGTCATTCTGCAATGGACCGCCCCATACAAGGAAAAGGTCTTTGCCGTTGGAGACTTCAACAATTGGCTCTACAGCCCTTCATCCATGATGCACCCAGCAGGTGATGGAGAGACTTTTTGGATTGAAATTTCTGGACTGGAAGCCGACTCTTCTTATCGCTACCAGTACCACGTTCTTCCTGACGAAATCAAGATCGCTGACGCCTATGCGGAGACAATCCTGTTCCGAGAAGACTGTGAAATTCCTGAGACGACTTTTCCAAACATGCCTAAATATCCTTCCAAAATAACCTCGGGGCCTGTGAGCGTTCTTACCCCCGGAGAACCTGAGTTTGCATGGACGGACGAGGACTTTGAACGGCCTGACCAGGAGAACCTCGTGATTTACGAATTGCTGGTGCGCGACTGGTCGGAGGAACGCACGTTGAAATTCATTGAGGACTCGCTCGACTATCTCGAGAAACTTGGAGTGCAAGCGCTCGAACTGATGCCTGTGAATGAATTCAACGGCAACGACAGCTGGGGCTACAACCCCACCTTTTATTTCGCCGTCGACAAGGCCTATGGCACGAAGAACGACCTCAAGTCCTTGATCGATGCGTGTCACGAACGCGGGATTGCTGTGATTTTGGACGTGGTGTACAACCACGCCGATCAGCCCAACCCCTTCATCACCATGTACTGGGAAGACTGGACGGTCCTCCCCTACAACCCTTGGTTCAACACCACGGCGCCGCACAGCTTTACCTGGTTCTACGACTGGAACCACGGGAGCGCAAGGACACGAGAATTTTTCAAGCGCAACCTCGACCACTGGGTGCAGAATTACCACATTGACGGATTCCGGTGGGACTTCACCCAAGGCATCATCCAGGAGCAAGGCGTGGATGGCGGGTACAGCGCCCAGCGCATTGGATGGATGAAGGAATACGGTGACCACGTTTGGAATCAGGATCCGTCGGTGTACATGATTCTTGAGCACTGGTGTGACTTTGGCGAGGAAATGGAACTCGCGAATTACAACGGAGAGTTTGGAGACGCCGCAGGGTTCATGTTGTGGACGAACGCGACACACAGCTATCAGGAAGCAAGCATGGGCTTCAGTGACAACAGCCTCAGCTGGGCCAACTTCCAGAGTCACAGCTTCCAAGACCGTCATGCGGTGGCCTATGCTGAAAGCCACGACGAAGAGCGCCTGATGTACAAGAACCTCGAGTTTGGCAACAGCTCAGGCGATTACGATGCCAGCGACTTGGTCACGGCGTTAAGAAGGCAGCAATTGTCCATGGCCTTCAATGTTCTCATGCCCGGCCCGCGTTTGATTTGGCAATTTGAGGAGTTGGGGTACGACTACAGCATCAACACGTGCAGCGATGGGGAAACCATCAACGAGAATTGCAGGGTGGCTGCCAAGCCCGTGCGCTGGGACTACTACGACGAGCCGGAGCGCCGCCACTTGTACGACGTCAGCGGGGCGTTGGCGCGTTTGAAACGCGATTACGCCGCCTTTGGCACGGCCGCCACATCCATCAACCTCGATGTGGGCACAGGGTACGGCAAACGCATGATGTTTGAACATCCTGAAGGCGACGCCGTGGTGGTCGGCAACTACCGGACTTCCGGCATCGACATGATTCCAGGCTTCACTCACACAGGGATGTGGTACGACTACCTCGCTGGAGATTCACTCAACGTCACGGATCTCAATGCGAACATGCCGTTCGCGCCAGGCGAATTGCGCGTCTATACCGACACGCCCTTGGACCTTCCGGTTCTAACCGAAATCGATGTGGACCTCGATGGGCAGTTGGCCTCTGAGGGTGACTGCAATGACAACGATGCCACCATCTATACGGGCGCCATCGACATTGCCAACGACGGCATCGACCAAAACTGCGACGGCCTTGATGCGACGGTGGGCGTGGAAGAGGCGCTGACCGGATGGTCCCTCTTCCCCAACCCCACGGCCGACATGCTCCACCTCACGCATGTCCAAGGCGTCGCGCCTCAAGACTTGAAACTCATCTCCCTCGACGGCCGAAGCATCCCCATCGACCCGAGCACGGTCGCTGGAGGAACGTGG
>CBFHRO010000043.1:0-17322 GCA_965658245.1 uncultured Flavobacteriales bacterium | reverse complement strand
GGAGAGCCGACGGCACGTCCCAATATGATGAACACCGCTCAGTATCTGGAGCTCCGTCAAGAAGCTTGGGAAAATGACGGTGGCACCGGACACGTCTGGCTGCCGTATTTAAGCGGGCCTGACGACTCAATTGAAGAGCGCCGGGCGGCATACGAACAAGCTTTGCTTACGGACACCGATTGGTTTGACCTTTTCACACGCCGAGCTCAAAAAACGCAGCAAAACATCGGCTTGCGAAGCGGCGGTGAAAAGTGGTCCATGTACAACGGCGTGAGCTACGACAAGAACGAGAGCTACGCCATTGGCAACAGCTACACCCGCACAAGTGCACGCACCAACTTTGACTGGACCCCCAACGACAAAATCAAGGTGTTGCTTTCCGGAAGCACGTCGGAAGGTCAAAACCAAAGGGTACGTGGAGGATGGTCGGGGGGCATTGGCGCGGCGATGTCAACGGCGCTCCCTTACATGGCACCATTTGTTCTGGACTCCACGTTTGACAGCAACGGCATCTTGACAGGTGTTGAGCGAGATTATCAACTGGGAACGGGCTTCGGCAACCCCATGGCGTACCAGGATCTCATCCAGTGGCGAGAAACGGAACGTCGTCGCATTGCAACTGGACAATTGGTGTTTTCTCCCTTTAAAGACCTCAATGTGGTCCTCAACGGGGGCTTCGACCAAAGCATCCTAGAAAACGATGAATATGGCGATGGGGAATTGGATTTAGAAAATGCCAATGCCTTTGGCAATTGGAGCCAATACATCGCCAGAAATGTCAACATCGGCGCCAACGCCACGTGGGACATCATGAATGCGGACAGTGTGAATCTCTCATTGATGATTGGAGCTGAGGCGCAAAAATTTGAAAGTGATGGCTACGGGTTCAACCTCCTTAATTCTCAGGGCGTAGCTTATGAACAAGAGATGCTTCGTGACAGCCTTTTGGCATTTGCAGAAAACAAACTCGATACGTTGTCAAGTGCAACAAATGTGTATCCAATCCAGTACAGGACGGATGGTTTCGCTTCCACATTCGGGCGTTTGAATTACAACTTAAAAGACAAGTACTTCTTCCAAGCCACCGCCCGCATCGATGGATCTTCTCGATTTGGAAGAAACAATCGATTTGGATTTTTCCCCTCGGCATCTCTTGGCTGGGTGGCCAGCGACGAAGCTTGGTTTCAGTCAAATACTGTGAGTTTCCTGAAGCTTCGTGCCAGCTGGGGACAGACTGGGAATGCCAACATCGATGGATTCAGTCGATTCGCCTTGTACGTCGACCAAACCCAAGGCATCACCTACAACGGAGACACCATTGTCTTCCCAACCCAGCCCGGCAATCCCGACTTGCGATGGGAAACAGTGCGCACATGGGACGCATCTGCCGAACTCGGACTCTGGAAGGACCGCATTGCCATTGAACTGGGCATCTACAACAAGCTCGCAAATGATGTCTTGATGAACGTGGAGCTCCCCGCACATTCCGGATTCAACAGCCGCGCCGTCAACGCTGGAGAAGTGTTGAATCGTGGAATCGAATTCAGCGTGAATTCAAACAACTTGCCCGCCTCGAGTGAAGTCCAGTGGAAGACCAAGCTCAATGCCTCGTACAACTACAACGAACTTGTCAGTACTGGCAATTACACTGAGGACGCCATCTCTGGAGGAACCAATGACAGCCGGGCCGTTGTAGGCGCTCCTGTTACAACCTACTTCTTGGTTCCGTTCAGCCACGTTGACGTGGAGTCTGGAAGGCCTGTTTACATCGACATTGAAGGAAACGAAACCTTTGAGTGGAACGTAAAGGATCGACGAGCTGTAGGTGATGGTTTGCCAGACTTCGTCGTCGGATTCACGAATGAATTTTCGTTCAGAAATTGGACTTTTTCGTCTCAGTTCACCGGTGCCTTTGGCGCGGACATTTGGGACAGTTCCGCGAAGAGACAGCTCGGCGTGTTCACTGAGAACCAATCAGGAGATGTTTGGAACATGAGAACTGATCTTTTCGACCGCTGGAGACAGCCGGGAGACATCGCAAGCTTTCCCCGCCTCACTCTTGACGCAGACACCTACGGAATTCCATCCGGCATTGCACCTTGGTGGAACACCAGTTTATTCATGTACGATGCCGATTATCTCCGGCTCCGAAATGTGTCCCTTTCGTATCGCGTACCCATGACAGAGGGAACAGTGACCTTCAAGGTCACTGGAAACAATTTGTTTGTCATTACAAATTTCAAGGGCTTGGAGCCTGAATTAACGAGGGACTTCGAAAACAGGCAGGACCGAAACTTCTCTGGAGGAGCCAATTATCTAACAGCACCTCAGGAGCGCTCGATCATTTTCGCCATCAATGCCACCTTCTAATTGTCATGAAGAATTTACCCATCATCGCCCTCACTGCGCTCTCGTCCTTGTTCATGATGCAAGGGTGCAAGTGGCTCGAAATTGATCCGGAACAGTACATCTTGGCAGAGGATGCCCTCGAAACTCCTGAGGACATGCAAGCTCTCTTGGTCTCTTGCTACGATGTTCTCGCCAATCTGTACGATGGTGATGTTCAACTCATCAACGAATTGCGCGGAGACAATGTCGCCCAACCGGCGAGCAACAATGGCTTTCGAGCCATTTACGATCGGTCCACGATTCGTTGGACTTCCTACGTTGGCGGGGTCAACCGAGACTTTTACTACCCTATCCTGAGGGTGAACAGCTTGCTAGAAAGTTTTGACCTCATCGAAAATTTGACAACCGAAGACCAAACACGCATTGAGGCTGAAGCCAAATTCATTCGTGCCTTTTGCTTTTGGGGTGCAGTCAAAATGTTTGCGCAGCCCTTCGGATACACTCCTGACAACAGTCACCTCGGCATACCGCTGCCCATTGCTACTCGCGAAGAGCCTTACCCAAGGGCCACAGTCGCTGAAACCTATGCCCAGATTGAACGCGACCTCAACGAAGCACTTTCAGGCTTGCCAGAAGAAAACGGCATCTATGCCACAAAGGATGCCGCCAAAGCCTTGCTGGCTTCCATTCATTTCTTGAAGATGGAATACGTCCAGGCGGCAAACTTGGCCACAGAGGTCATTGAAACGGGGCAGTACCAACTCGAGGTCCAAGAAGAAGACTCTTTGTTTCTCCGACTTCGATTGCCAAAAGGCTACATCGGAAGTGAAACCATCTTTGGCACTTACAGTTTCATTGAAAACAATGACAACAGGGCTGACGAATTTGCTCAGTGGTGGCTGCCAACGTCCAGCCCCGAATTGACCTTGTCGCAAGAATTCCACACGTGGTTCTCCCAGCTCGTGGCCGTTGAATCAGGTTCCAGTCAGGATCGACGTGCCCAATGGTATGAATACAATGCAGAAGACAATAAGGTGTTGTTGAAGCGCTTTGCGGAACATACCAATTTCAACGTGCCATTGCTCCATTTGACTCAAATGATGCTGATTCGCGCAGAAGCGCTGGCGGAATCGGGGGGAGACTTAAACCAAGCCGTCGCCGACATCAATGCCATTCGCAACAGAGCAGGCATTGTGGCAGAAAGTTATTTGCTCGATGACTTCGCTTCACCTGAACAAATCATCCAGGCCGCACGCATTGAATACAGAAAAGAAACCCTCGGTATGGGCATGTGGGTTGAACAACTCCAACGTCGCGGTGCACAAGGCGAAGACATCACCATTCGCGATGCACCATGGGATTGCCCGGGCATGGCCTTGCAATTTTCAGCCTCCGAAGGAAATGTCGCTGGCTTTGTTTTCAACGAAACCAGCGGTTGCAACTAATCCTGAACAACACGCTTATGAATCACTCGAAACCAACAATTGTCCCTACTCATGCAACCTTGTTTCTTGCAATGGTCATTCTCACAAGCTTGGCGGGTTGCAGACCTGAGACGGAAGATGACCCTGGAGACCCTTACGACAAAGTCGTGGGATTGTACGGAGCTTGGGACCTGCAGACTGTGTTCCAGCGCGACGAGGTAAACGACTTTCTAGAAGACGTCGAGTTGACCTCGTTTTATCGCGATGAAGTCACACCCCCCATGGTTTTGACACTCAACCAGGACAGCACCTACACAATCGTTATCGAACGCGGCAAAAACTTTTTTGGTGAGCAGGGAAATTGGGGAATCGACAATCCGGAATTTCCAAGTTACTTGGACATGAGAATTACCGACACACTAGACATGGAAATAGACTCAATTCAAGCCAATTTGGGTAGCGTTGTAAGACCTCATGACAATCAGATGACCCTTATACTGAGTCGCTTTTGCAATGAAGATGAGGACATTCCCTTTCCAGTCACTTATCTGTTCAACTTTATCCGGAAATGATGAAATCCAACTTCTTCTTGGCCTTGTTCATGATGCTGTTCCTGGGACGGTCGTTCGGTCTTTTGGCCCAATCTCCGCTTGAAATCACTCCAGAACCGACCAGTGTGAATGACTTGGTCACGCTTACAATTGATGTGAGTCAGAGCACCCAAAACGGATTGAAAACCATTTTGCAAAACAATCCAGACCTTCCTGTATACATCTGGACATGGTCACCGAGTGACCCCGTTTTAGATCTTGGGACTTGGGACAACAGCAGCGAAGACATGAGGCTAACGTATGAGGGAGGACTGAAGTATTCCATCACTTTCAAGCCTTCTGAGTGGTACCAAGACGTTTCAAACTTTTACACCAATGGCATTTCATGCCTCGCCAAACTCAAGAATGGCAACAGCTTTGAGGGTTACGAAGAATTTGGAGAAGCCAAAACTGAAGACTTCAACATTCTCCCTGAAGCTCCGGTTTGCAACGACTTGATTTGCTCTTTTCCCGCGATTTGGCGAGCTGATGACTATGTCACGTATCGCTTTTTCCCTTTCAACGATCAGGACAGCAGCCTTTATTTGGTGGATTCTGCCACTGGGCTTGAAGCTTTCAAAATGGTTTCCTACGACGGTCCTGCTCAACTGCAAATCATCGCTCGGGCAACGGATGGTCTTTACTACCCTCAAGATGGAGACCTTGAATCGACGCGGGTTGACATGGTTCCCATGGAAACGTATCCACGTGCCCACCAAGTCACCATCTATCCTCCCGATTTGTTTGCCGGGCTGTTGCCAGAAGGAGAGTCGTTGTTCAATGTGGTGGTCTATCCGGTCATCGAAGGATACGATTACCCCCCCTCTTCCTCTCCGGGTTTGCCCGAACAACAACATCCATTTTCACCCGGTTGCGACGAATGATTCTGGCCAGATTGATGAATCGACATTTCAACGACACTTCAAAGGCCGTGGCAATTGCCATGGCCTTTGCCGTTCTCGGATGTCAACCTGCCTCCGAGAAAACCTCCCCGCCCTCATGGGGGGTGACCATGCCCATTCAAGTAGGAGCTTCATCATCCACATGGATTGTCCAAGACTGGTTGGCCCCTGGCGAAACTGTGGACCAGGTCGTCTACTGCACCTCGCCCAACATTTGCGACACCCTTCAGGTGCAGGATGGACAAATCACCCTTCCTGGCGCGCCTTCCAGCGGTTTGGGGGTGCTCAGACTGAAAATTCAGGGTGAGGAGCGCATGGTTCCTGTGCTGTCCAAAGGCGAAGTCCGCCACACCTTCACCTTCGGCGCCTCCCTCACGTCACAGCCTGAGTCATCTCTTGAAATCGTGGGAGACCACACAGGATGGACCCCCCAACCGGCAAAAAAAGCAGAGGACGGCTCGTTTGTTTACGAGGCCATCCTCCGACCTGGCAACCACCCCTACCAGTGGGTGGTGGATGGCGAATGGATGCTCGATCCCGGAAACACCGACCGCATGTCCAACGGCATGGGCGGATGGAACTCCGCAGTGCGTGTGACGGCGCCGACCCCACCCCAACTCCAAGCCTTTGAGAAGGACGGCAAGTTGTACTTTCAAACGGATGGTGCAGCCGAGGTCTTGGTCACGGTCGACAACATGCTTGTGCATCACGGGACACACGAAGATGCCATCACCTTGCCGGTCATGCTCTCTGGTTTCGACGCGGGCCGGCACCACGTGCGGGCATGGGCAGCGCATGAAGGAGGCATCTCTCAGGACTTGCTGATTCCCACTGAAGGAAACATCCCTGTGAAAGACCCGGCGATGCTCACGCGTGAAGACTGGCACAGTGCCACCATGTACTTCCTCATGGTCGACCGTTTTGTCAACGGAAATCCCGACAACGACGAGCCGGTGGACGACCCTGCCATTTTGCCCATGGCCAATCACTTTGGTGGTGATTTGCAAGGGGTGGCACAAAAAGTGGAGGACGGCTACTTTGAAGGCCTTGGCATGAATACGGTGTGGATTTCGCCGGTCACCCAAAACGCAGAAGGCGCATGGGGATACTGGCAGGACAGCGCCCGTACAGATGTCACGAGCCGGTTCAGCGGGTACCACGGCTACTGGCCCGTGAGCTGTTCGCAAGTTGACCGACGGTTTGGGTCGCAGGGTGCGATGAACCTTCTGACCGACCGCGCGCACGACCATGGCATGAATGTCCTCTTGGACTACGTGGGCAACCACGTCCACGAGGACCACCCCTTGATGGACGTGCATCCCGGTTGGACGACAGAGCTGTACCTCCCTGACGGTTCCTTGAACACCGAGCGGTGGGACGAGCACCGATTGACGACGTGGTTTGACACGTTCATGCCCACCTTGGATTTGGCGCGGCCGGAAGTGGCCGAAGCCATGTCTGACAGCGCTGCTTGGTGGGCGTACCACAGTGGGATTGACGGGTTTCGGCACGATGCCACGAAGCACATCAGTGAGGTTTTTTGGCGCAAGTTGACCACCAAGCTCAAAGCCGCCCAAGCCGCGACAGGCACCCGCCTGTTTCAAATCGGCGAAACCTATGGCAGCCCCGACCTCATTGGCAGCTACTTGTCCAGTGGCATGTTGGACGCGCAGTTTGATTTCAACTTGTACGACAAGGCGGTGGGCGCCATCGCCTTCGACGACGGGTCGTGGGAAGACCTTGTGTCGACCCACGAATCGAGCCTCGCCGCGTACGGCGCGCATCACTTGATGGGGAACATCACGGGCAACCAAGACCGCCCACGCTTCACATCCCTTGCCGACGGCACGCTCGACACCGACGAGGACATGAAATTCCAAGGCTGGACACGCGACATCCAGCACGGCGGAGATGAGGGCTATGCGAAAATGCGCTTGCTCATGTCTTACCTCATGAGCGTCCCAGGCATTCCTTGCGTGTACTACGGCGATGAGATTGCCGATGTCGGAGGCAACGACCCGGACAATCGCCGCATGATGCGGTTTGACAACCTCAACGAAGAAGAAGTGCGGACCAAGCAATGGACGGCGGAGTGGGCGAAGTTGCGACGCAACCGCATGAGCTTGTTGTTTGGGCAAACCACCTTCAACGTCGTGAACGAGCACATGCTGCACATTCAGCGAACCTACTTGGGTGAAGTGACCGACGTGTTTCTCAACCGAGACGGTCAGGCTCACGAACTTCCCGAGACTGCGCCTGCTGCAACCCCCTTGGCAGGAACCTTGTCTCGTGAGGGGCGTCTTCCCGCGTTTGGCGCCGTAGCTTTCCACACATCCTTTTGAATGACCCCATGAAGAATCTCCTCTACCCCTTTGCCTTTCTCTTCCTGTTTGGTTGGACCATGCTCACCCCGTGGGCCCAAACCACGTGGAACGTCGGCGAAACCGTCCTCAACGAATACGACCTCGTCTCTGGCGTCAACATTCCGTGGGAACTGACTTGGGGACCCGACGACATGTTGTGGTGCACCACCCGGGAGGGCGATGTGTTGCGCATTGACCCCGCATCTGGAGCCTACGAAACCGTGTTGGCGCTGAACGTCAATGACTCCGGCGTGGAGCCTGGACTGTTGGGCATGGCCTTGCATCCGAATTTTGACAGCGAGCCACTCGTGTATTTGGCCTACACCGCCCAAGACTTCCAAAATGGCAACCACGAGCGCCTCAGTGTCTTTTACTGGGATGGCAGCACGCTCGGGAACGAACAAATTCTGCACACCGTCGGCGCGGCAGGCATCCACAATGGGAGCCGGCTGCTCGTTCTTCCGGACAACACGCTGCTGATGAGCACAGGTGACATGGGCGATGGCGGGGTTTCATCCCAAAACGACAACAGCGACAACGGCAAAATCCTTCGCTTCAACCTCGATGGCAGCATTCCAGCCGACAACCCCGACCCCACCAGCTACGTCTACACCAAAGGACACCGGAACAGCCAGGGTCTTTGTGTCGGTCCCAATGGCGTGATTTACAGCAGCGAGCACGGGCAATACAACTCCGACGAGTTCAACATCCTCGAGGCCGGACGCAACTACGGTTGGCCCAACGTCGAGGGCGCATGCGACGGCGTGTGCGATTGGTGCAATGCCGGTGCGGAGGAGTCGTTTTGCAGCGAAAACAACGTGCCTGAACCCTTGAAAACCTGGTCACCCTGTGCGGCCGTCAACGACATCATCTACTACGACCACCCCGCGATTCCCGAATGGCAAGGGAGCGTGCTCATGGCCGTACTGGGAGGCTTTTCATCTCCCGTCGGCGGCCGGCTTGAAGTCCTGAACATGAGCGAAGATGGATCGACACTGCAGGGCAGCGAGATGTTCTTCACGGAGTTTGGGCAACGCATGCGCGACGTCGCGGTCAATCCCTACACAGGCGCCATTTACCTCGCCTTGAACGGTCCGAGTTACACCGGAAACGGCCCCAACCTGATCAAGGAATTTCGCCCCGCGGCGACCGATGCCGTGCCAGAGTGGAAAGTCGAACGCGGCTTGGACGTGTTCCCCAACCCTGCCTCGGACCGTGTGAACGTGAAATTCTCCGAGACGTGGAATGGCCAGCCCTACCGAGTGATCAACTTGCAAGGCCAAGAATGGACCTCGGGCATTCTTCAATCGGGAGAAAGCCTCGAAGTCAGCACGTGGCCCGCGGGGACCTACCTCCTTCAAGCTGCGCATCAAGACGGCATGTCCTTGACGCGTATCCTTGCAGTACAGTAAACCGCAGCCATGTTTCGTTTCTTCTGCCTCGGGTTGAGCCTTGCGGCTTCCACAGCGTGCAGTGCCCTGCCTGCAGACTCCCTGATGTGGGATTGGGTCTCCTTGGATTCTGCGGCCATCGCCACGTACAGTCCGCTTTTGGCCCCAGAACAAATCGCCGCCACGCGATGGGCCACCGACTCGGCCCTCGTCCACGGATTTGGAAGTGCAGACGTCTCGAACGCCTTGAACGCCTTGCCTGGCGTGTTGATGGAAACGCGCGGCATGGGTGGAAGTCGCCGTCTGAATGTTCGGGGATCGGCACTCCGATCGCCGTTTGCTGTGCGCAACACCATGTTGCTCGTTCGTGGCTTCATGCTCACGGAGGCCGACGGCACGAGTCCATTTGAATGGCTTGATCCGGCATGGTCAGGTGGAATGGAACTCATCTCCGGGGCGGCGGCAACCACCTTTGGAGGGGCCTACGGAGGGGCGTTGGAAGTTCACGGCGCGAAGAACCCCCAACGCGCCCGCATCCAGTCCATCACCGGAACCACGGGAAATGGAGGATTGCAAGCGCGAATCAATGCGGCCGCGCAAATCCAAGGCTGGAACGTTCGCGTGTCGCGAACCCAAAACAGCGGTTACCGCGACCAAGAATGGAATCGACGTCTCCACTTCGAGGCTGACCATGCATGGGGCAACGACAACGTCAAGCACTACGACTGGATCGCCCTTCAGGATGGCAGTTGGGGACTGCCCGGTGCCGTGGATTCATTGACGGCCTTCACCGACTCGTTGGCCACGCAGGCTCCAGGCCAAGACTTCGACGCTCATGTGCGTCGGCGTCGTGCGCTTTGGGGTCACCACCTCCACATTCCCCAACTCAGCCCCAAACAACACCGCAGCAGCTTGGACGTATGGTCCCTGTTGAGATGGACCGACAAAATCAACCCGTTCGGCACGTCCGACTTCTACAACGGCTACAAGGAGGAATCGGGCATCGGCGGCAGCCTGCGCATCCGACAGCGCTTTGCCGAGTGGTCGTACCAAAACATGGACTTCCAGGCCGAGTGGACCTTGTTGGCCGTGATCGACCAAGGACAGTTTACGCAGTGGGACGACGCTCTTGCCGGGCGCGAGGGTGCACTGGAATACAACCTTGACATCCGTCAATCGCGCGCCCATTGGGCACCAGCCCTTTCTTGGGCATGGGATTCGGGATGGCGTTTGGAAACTTCGGCCGCCCTGTCTCAACGGTCACGACTTGCACAAGGTGTCTCTGCCGACACTGCCTACCTCTCCCCCTTCAACGCCACGCAAATCCTGCCTCGCGTGGGGGCCTCCAAATCCTTGGGAACGTCGTGGACGGCCTTTGTCCAGGCATCCAGCGGATTCAGTGATCCGACCAACTTCGAATCCCTCTCCACCGACATCACGGGCGCACTGTCCGCAGTGCTTGACGCCGAGCGTGCCTGGACCCTTGAAACCGGAATCCGCCACAGTCTGGGAGAAATCGTGCTGTACCACCAACAAGTCAACCGGGCCATTGTCCAATCTGTTGACACGTTGGACAATCCCACCTTTGTCAACGCGTCGGCCCCAGTCACCATGCAAGGCATTGAATGGCGCGCGCAACAAGCGTGGCCCCGTCATCAGATCCAGGGGTCTGGGGCGTTTCAATTCCACCGGTGGGAAGAAGGCGATCTGCCAGGTTCTCCGCAATGGATGGCAAACGTTCAACACCGTTGGAAAGCTTGGGAACGGACCCATCGATGGACGTTGCAAACGTGGATTCGCGCTGTGGGCGCGACGCCGCTGAACAACGGTGCCACAGAAGTGCATCCGGCGTATGCGACGGTCAATGTGGACCTTGGATGGACTCCCCCTTCTGCACCTGTAAACGTATCCATGGGCGTGCGCAATGCCACCAACACCACGTATTCGGGATGGCATCAGTTGAACGGGTTCAACGGCAAACTCTACAACCCCGCGCCCCCGCGCACGTGGTACCTCTCCGCAGTTTGGAACCTGCGCTGAGTCTGCGTGGAGTCGCCAGCCATGCCCCGTCGACCTGAATCAATCTAGAATCAACACTTCGACCCGTCGGTTGAGTGCCCTTCCTTCCTCGGTGCTGTTGTCTGCGATGGGTTTGGTCGGCCCTTCGCCAAAGACGTTGATCCGAGCCTCTGCAATCCCTTTGGAGGTGAGGAACCCGCGAACGGCCAAGGCACGGTCTTCACTCAAGGCCATGTTGAAGGGAAGGCTGCCCACGTTGTCGGTGTGGCCCACCACACGAATCCTGACCTCAGGGTTTTCTGTCATCCATTTGGCAAGCCGTTCGCAGCCCGCCTGGTAGTTCGCACTGAATTTGGACAGGCCAGACTCGAATTGAATGGCTTCCAAGGTGAACGATTGTCCCACTTCGATGGGCATGAGTTCGATTTGGACGAAGGGAGACCGATTGAGGTCCGTTCCCCCGTCTTGTTCGTAGGTGGTCATCCCAAACAAATGCCCCTCGGCACTGGCCTCAAAGCTGTACGAACCCAAGCCCGGCAATGGAATGACGAACCCCGTTTCGCCTTCGGAAAAGGTGCGGCTGACGGTTTGTCCTGTGGCCAAATCGACGAGGACCACTTCCGCATTCAATGCCATGCCGACTTTGGCATCACGCACCACACCTCGAAGGGTGGCCACCTCGATGGGCTTGACTTCTTCCGGCAATTCCACCTGCCAAAAATCCAAATTCCCAGAGCCTTGCGTTGTGGCAAACATGGCGACCCCGCCGCGCGGCAAGACCATCAAGCTGTTGTCCTTCCCAAAACTGTTGACGCCTGAGCCGAGGTTCACGGGCGCCCCCCAAGTTCCGTCCTCCTGAAGCTTGGACATGAAGACGTCCAATTGGCCAAACCCCGGATGGCCATCGCTGCTGAAATACAGGGTCTTGCCGTCGGGGTGCAAGAAGGGACTTTCCTCCGTGTAGGGCGTGTTCACCAATCCAGGCAGCGCCCTTGGAGAAGACCATCCACCGTCCGCCAGCCTGTGACAAACGACAAGGTTGGAGGGCGTTTTTTGGGCCTTGGGGGACTTGGCAAAAATCAGCGTGTTGCCGTCCGCGCTCAGTGCAGGTTGACTTTCCCATCCTGCGGAATTGGGAGCGCCGAGGTTGACGCCGAGCGACCATAGCTTGGTCGTTTCGTCCCATGTGGACTCGAACAAATCGCAAGAACCTTTGCCGCGTCGTGGGCCATATCCATCCCGAGGGGTGGTGCAGGCCGTGAACACCATCGTTTTCCCATCTCCGCTCAACGTGGGCGCGCCCTCATTCATGGGCGTGTTGACCCCTGGAAGCGGCACCGGCGCCGACCACGTTCCGTCGTCCGATTGAAACGACTCAAAAAAGTCTTCCCCTCCTGCAACACCGGGCGTCAATCGCCGCTCGTCGTCGGGCAACCCCGACCGCGTCAACACCATGTAGGTTCCGGTGAGGTCGAGCGCGCCGTAGTATTCGAGCGCTTCGGTGTTCAACATGCCTGGCGTCGGCTTGGCTTCAAGGACCAAATCAGGGTTGTTCCTCGCGTCTGAGGCAAACTGCAAACCTGCCTCCACCCAATTGCGGCGGGTTTGGACTTCGTCCGAGAGGTTTCCGGAATTCAAGCCATCCAAACGATCCAACGACTGCAAGCCTTCCTCGTATTTGCCAAGCTCCCATTGAATTTGGGCGAGGGTCACCCAACCATGGGGAAACATCGTGGCGTCGGCGCGCAAGGCCTCCACCAGAGCCTCCTCCTGTTTTGGATGCGCCATTTCCTGAAAGATCTGGGCTTTCAAAAAGAGCGCCTCCGCGAAACCCTCGCTTCGCTGAATCGCTGCGTTGAGATGGGTGATGGCGAGGTTGGGCGACCTCATCCGATAGGCTTCGAGGGCTTTCTGGTATTCCTTTTGAGCCTTGCGCGAAGGGGGATCGGTCTGCGCTTGCATCTGGGCTGACATCCCTCCCCAAAGGGCGACAACAAGCCCCCAAAACATCCAAGTAGCTTTCATGGAACGAAAGTGCAACTTTTTCGCGCGAATTTGCGCGCGGCTTTCTAAACGTGACCGACAACCATGCACATTGCCCTGCTTTCCGACACCCACGGTCACATTGACGACCGCATCAAACGCCATGTGGATGGATGCGATGAAGTTTGGCATGCAGGAGACATCGGGGACCTCGCGGTGACTGACGCGCTGTCCGAGATCACCACGGTTCGTGCGGTGTACGGGAACATCGATGACCAAACCGCCCGAGGCACATGGCCTGAACACCAGCGGTTTGTGGCAGGTGGGCTTCGTGTTTGGATGACGCACATCGGAGGTCGACCGCCCAAATACGCCCGTGGCATCCTGCCCGCACTTCAGGCTGAAACGCCGGATTTGTTTGTCTGTGGCCACAGCCACATCCTGCTCGTTCAACGCGTTGCATCCTGGGGTGGACTCCATTTGAATCCCGGTGCGGCAGGAATTTCCGGTTTTCACAAGGTCTGCACCATGCTCAAATGTCAAATCGATGAAGGCCACATTCATGACCTGCGTGTCGTTGAGTGGCCGCGGATTCGGTTGCCAAAACGCTAAAGCGCGCACTTGAGGCACATCTTTTCAGTCATGGGGCGCTCAGGTCGGGGGCACATTGACTATATTTACACCAGCGGCGTCATCGGGACGCCCATGCGGGGCTTTGGCCCCTCCCTCACCCAACGTACTAGGATGTTTGACATCATCGAATTGAACGGCAAGAAAGTGGCCGAATTGCGACAAATCGCAAGCAAACTTGGAATCACACGATTGGACAAGCTCAAGAAGCAAGACCTCGTGTACAGCATTTTGGACGAGCAAGCTGCTCTACCCTCTGCAAACAAATCGAAAGACAAATCCGCCTCGGACAGCGGTGCTTCTCCAAAGCGCGCCCCTCGCGCCAAAAAGACGGAGGACAACAAACCTTCAGACAAGGCCAAGTCCTCTTCACGAGGGGGCAGCCGCGGCAGCGCGAAAGACATCACGGCCGCAAAAGAAGCGTCAACCACAGACGACAAGAAAGTCGATGGACCAGAAGGCAAGCAGGTCGACAAGCAATCCGACAAGCAGGATGGCAAGGCCTCGAACAACCGCTCAGGCGAAAGCATGCGCGAACGTCGGGACCGTCGCCGCCGAGAAGGTCAAGGCGACAACGCTGGAGGCGACAACGCCAAGGGCAGCCAAGAGCAAGCTGGCAAGAATGAACGGAACGAACGAAATGACCGAGGCAACCGGAACGACCGCGGCGAGCGCAACGACCGAGGCGAGCGCAACGACCGAGGCGAGCGCAACGACCGCGGCAACCGAAACGAGCGAAACAACCGAAACGACCGGAACAATCGGAACGACCGGAACGACCGGAACGACCGGAACGACCGGAACAACCGCAACAACCGAAACCGTCGCGACCCGTTCTTGTCGGAACCGGAAGAGCACGGATTTGACTTTGACGGGCTGGTGCAGACGGAAGGTGTCGTTGAAGTCCAGCAGGAAGGTCATGCGTTCCTGCGTTCTGCCGATTACAACTACCTCAATTCGCCCGACGATGTGTACATCTCTGCGAAGCAATTGAAGCAGTTTGGACTCCAAACCGGTGACACGGTGGTGGCAGGCATTCGCCCACCCCGAATCGGAGAAAAGTACTACCCCTTGCTCGACGTGAAAAGCGTCAATGGACGCAGCCCTGAGTGGATCAAAAACCGTGTTCCTTTCAAGTTTTTGACGCCACTGTTCCCCCAAGAGCGCTTCAAGCTGAGCACGGCACGGGGCACGGTGAGTACCCGACTCATGGACCTCTTCGCCCCCATTGGCAAGGGCCAACGCGGCATGATTGTGTCTCAACCCAAAACGGGAAAGACCACTTTGCTCAAGGACGTGGCCAACGCCATCAGCCTCAATCATCCCGAGGTGTACCTCATCATTCTGCTCATCGACGAACGTCCTGAAGAAGTGACCGACATGAAGCGCAGCGTGAACGCCGAAGTGGTGGCCAGCACCTTCGACGAACCCGCAGACCGCCATGTGCGCATTGCCAACCTCGTGCTCGAAAAAGCGAAGCGCATGGTGGAATGTGGCCACGATGTGTGCATTTTGCTCGACTCCATCACCCGTTTGGCACGCGCATACAACACCGTGAGCCCCTCCTCTGGAAAAATCCTCTCAGGAGGTGTGGAGGCCAACGCTTTGCAGAAGCCGAAGCGCTTCTTTGGTGCGGCACGCAACATCGAAAATGGGGGGTCCCTTTCCATCATTGCCACGGCACTCACAGAAACGGGCTCCAAAATGGACGAAGTCATCTTTGAGGAATTCAAAGGCACTGGAAACATGGAACTCCAGTTGGACCGTCGCATTTCCAACCGCCGCATCTACCCCGCCATCGACATTTTGGCCTCGGGCACGCGTCGCGAAGATTTGCTGATGGACAAAGCCGACCTGCAGCGCATTTGGATTTTGCGCAAGCACCTCGCAGACATGAACAGCGTCGAAGCCATGGAATTCGTCAAAGACCGGGTGGAAGGCAGCCGCAACAACGAGGACTTCCTCGCGTCCATGAACGGATAACGAGCCATGCGCAGCACCACGCTTGTCGGCCTTCCTCTTGCGTTGGCAGCAGGATATTTCGGATTCAAGTGGGCCCTTTCCGGCCTTGTCAATGCGGAACGTGTGGTTGCCTTGGGAGGCATGTATCATTGGTCTGCGTTGACCCTACTGGCGCTGGGGTGGTCCGCATGGATGATTCGCAAGCGCAAAAGCACCAACACCTTTTGGGGGGACTTCAAGCAATTGACCCAACCCCTCGCCTTGTATGCCATTGTGGCGTCGTGCTGCGTTTGGGGTTGGAACCACGTCGTGGCGCTTGAAGCCACGGAACTTCGAAAGGCACTTCGCCTCGCCCAAATTGAGGAACACACCTCAAGCCCCGAGGCCTACGCCGCTTTTGTCCAAGAGCAAGGCGCGGAAACCATGGCTGAATTGCCCGACCGCGACACGTACCGGAAACAAGCCACCAGCCAAGTTCATTGGATGTTGTCTGGAGGCGTCACCCTTGTGTTGGCCTTGATCACGTATTTGTTTGCTGCAGTTTTGTTGTCGTTGTGTGCCACGATGCTGTTGCATCAGATTTGGGGGATTGCCACGTTGGGTTGATGTACATTCGTTCTGCATGAAGCGCCTTTCTCTTTTGTTTGTCGTCTTGGGGTTGTTGATGGCCCCATCCGTCCACGCACAGCGCGGTCGCAAGAACCTGCCCAATTTTGACGCTCGGCCCTATCACTTTGGCTTCATTCTGTCTGCGAATTCAAGCGATTTCAACTTTGCCATCGCCGACAGTTTGGCGGAGGACTTTCGAGGGGTGGCCAACATGCCACAAGCGGGGTTCAACATGCACTTGATGGCCTCCTACACGCTGTCGCGCCACTGGCGTGTGCGGTTTGTTCCTGGCTTGAGTTTTCAGGACCGCGGGCTGAACTATGCCATTCAAGGTTCCAACGACGTGGTCAAACGCACGGAGGCCGTGAACTTGGACATTCCATTGTTGCTCAAATGGCGCACAGACCGCGTGGACAACCTCGCCGCCTACGCATTGTTTGGGGTGAAGTACGCCAGAGATTTCCAATCCCAAGAAGAGGTGAATCAGCAACTTCAATCTGACAACATCCTGAGGTTGAAGTCTGGCAACATTGCGGCGGACCTCGGGGCAGGAATTGACATTTTCCTCCCCTATTTCAAATTGGCCATTCAAGCCAAAACAGAACATGGCCTTCGCAACGTGCTCATCCCGGATGACAGCATTTACGCCACCCCCCTGGATTTTTTGAAAACGCGAAGCTTTGTGCTCTCGTTTTGTTTTGAAGGCTGATGAGCGCGCCCCTCGAGGACACGTATCGCACGTTGGCTGGACCATGTGAGGGCTTGTTCAAGGCCAAGGGCTCCAAACACTATGGGTACGGTTTTCCAATCGGGAACGAAGAAGATGTCAAGCCGTTGTTGGATGACCTCAGAAAACGACATCACGCCGCCCGTCATGTGGCCTATGCCTGGATGCTTGGCTTTGACGGAACCCAGTACCGCTCAAGCGACGACGGGGAACCGAGCAACAGCGCAGGCCCACCCATCCTTGGGGTCATTCGCGCCAACGAGCTCACCCACGTGCTGTTCGCGGTGGTGCGCTACTTCGGAGGAACCAAACTCGGGGTTGGCGGTCTGATTGAAGCGTATCGAGAAGGTGCAACCGAAGCCTTGCGCGCGGG
>CBFHRO010000042.1:0-18340 GCA_965658245.1 uncultured Flavobacteriales bacterium | reverse complement strand
GTGTTGGCATTGGTGGTTTCCACAATGTTGTCCTTGGGCCTTGCTGCTCCCGCCGAGGTGAACAATTCAAATTTTACGTCTCCCTCGGCCATGCCAGCCTCCACCAAAGCATCCTTGCAGCTCATGATCATGGCCTCGGGGCCACAGAGGTACGCAGCGTCAAGTGTCCTGCCTTGACAAAACGTTTCGAGCAACCCTTTGCAACGCGCTTGGTCCAAACGTCCCGACAACAAATCTGCATCCACAGGTTCACGGGTCAGCAAGTAGAACACGCGAAGTCGATCGAGGAAACGATCCTTCAGGTCCTGAAGCTCCTCGCGGAACATCGTGCTTGCCGCAGTCTTGTTGCTGTAAAACAGCGTGTACGTTGCGGAGGCGTCTTCGGAAAGGACTTGCTTGATTTGGCTCAAGATGGGCGTGATGCCCGAACCCGCAGCCATGCCAAGGTGGTGCAATCCCGCGCCTTTTTTGAGCAAGAACCGGCCTTGAGGATCCATGACATCCATTTCCGATCCGGCCTCAAGCACGTCGTTTGCGAACGTCGAAAACTTGCCGCCCGGCACTTTTTTGATGCCCACTTGCCACTTGCCGTCTCGAGGTGCAGAGCACAACGAATAGCTGCGTCGTACATCTTCCCCATCGATGGTCGTTCGCAACGTCAAATATTGACCTGCCTCAAACGAAAACGCCTCGGTCAATTCCGTGGGCACTTCAAAGGAAACAACGACGGAGTCCGAGGTTTCTCGGGCGACTTCGGCGACGCGAAGAGTGTGGAATGTTGCCATGGGTGCGAAAGTAGTCCACACCTGGGTTTGGGCACATTGTGATTGTCACCAAGTGCAACCGGCGGCAGTCTTCCTAATTTTGAGGAAAATCGCGCGCATGAGTCCTGCAGAAATGAACCTGGAAGCACGCTTTGACGCCTATGTGGCGGAGGAGAAGAAAATCGAGCCCAAAGACTGGATGCCCGACGCCTATCGCAAGACGTTGATTCGGCAGATCAGCCAACACGCACACAGCGAAATCGTGGGCATGCTTCCCGAGGGCAATTGGATTTCTCGCGCGCCTTCCTTGAAGCGAAAAGCAATCCTTCTCGCGAAGGTGCAGGACGAAGCCGGGCACGGGTTGTACCTCTACTCCGCGGCTGAGACGTTGGGTGTGACACGAGACCAAATGTTGGATGACCTGCATGCCGGCAAAGCCAAGTACAGCTCCATCTTCAACTACCCCACCCTGACATGGGCAGACATGGGTGCCGTGGGCTGGTTGGTGGATGGCGCAGCCATCATGAATCAAGTCCCCCTGTGCAAGTGCAGCTACGGCCCGTATGCCCGGGCCATGGTGCGTGTTTGCAAAGAAGAGAGCTTCCACCAGCGCCAAGGCTTCCAAGTGATGCTCAACCTCGCGCAAGGCACACCTGAACAGAAGGCCATGGCGCAAGACGCGCTGAACCGTTGGTGGTGGCCGTCGTTGATGATGTTTGGGCCCAACGATGCGGACTCCCCCCACTCTGCCCAAAGCATGAAGTGGAACATCAAGCGGTTCTCGAACGACGAGTTGCGTCAGCGCTTTGTGGACATGACGGTGCCCCAAGCAGAGTTGCTTGGCCTGACCCTTCCCGATCCCGATTTGAAGTGGAATGAGGAGCGCGGACACTACGATTTTGGCGACATCCAGTGGGAGGAATTCTACAACGTCATCAAGGGCAATGGCCCCTGCAACAAAGAGCGTCTCGCGGCCCGTGTGAAGGCCCATGAAGATGGTGCCTGGGTGCGTGAAGCTGCCAGTGCCTACGCCCAAAAACAACAGGCGAAAAAAGCCAACACCACAATCCACGCCGCATGAGCTCGACGCAACATGAATGGCCCCTTTGGGAAGTCTTCATCCGGAGCCGCCAAGGTTTGGGGCACAAACACGCGGGTTCCCTGCATGCCGCAGACGCCGAGATGGCCATCCAAAACGCCCGCGACGTCTACACACGCAGGCAAGAAGGCGTGAGCATTTGGGTGGTGCCCGCGGAGGCCATCACTGCGTCCAGTCCCGACGACAAGGAGGTCATGTTTGACCCTGCGAACGACAAGGTGTACCGTCACCCGACCTTTTACAAGTTGCCCGACGAGGTCAACAACATGTGAGCATGACAGAAGGACAGCACCTCCAAATCATCCTCCGCCTCGGAGATGACGCCCTTGTTTTGGGCCAGCGATTGTCTGCTTGGTGCGGACACGGTCCGATTTTGGAAGAAGACATCGCGTTGTCCAATACGGCGCTCGACTTGATTGGACAAGCGCGGAACTTTTATACGCTCGCCGCGGCACGCGAGGATCAAGGACGCGACGAGGATCAGCTGGCCTTCTTCCGCACCGACAAGGACTTCCAAAACCACCTCCTCCTCGAACAGCCCAACGGCCATTTTGGCGACACCATCGTTCGTCAGTTCTTCTTCAGCGCGTTTGCGCTTGAGCGCTACGCCTTTCTCTCGCGCCAATGGGTCGACGCTGAAGTCGCGGGCATTGCCGCCAAAGCCGTCAAAGAGCTGCAATACCACTGGGAACACGCTGCACAATGGATCGTTCGACTCGGAGACGGGACGACGGAAAGTCACGAGAAGGTCCAAGCAAGCATCGACCACTTGTGGAGCTACACAGGAGAGTTGTTCACTGCGGATGACGTGGACGCTGCCGGCGCACAAGCTGGACTCCTTCCCGAGCTCACCGTGATGCGCGACGCGTGGAATGCGCGTGTGGAAGCTTGTTTGTCGCAAGCGACCCTGACTCGTCCTCAAGATGGATGGATGCAGCGCGGAGGCAAGCAAGGGATCCACAGCGAACACTTGAGTTACATGCTGGCTGAGATGCAAGTTTTGCCACGCACCTATCCCGACGCGACCTGGTGACCGACGCGCAGCGCATTGAACGCGTGTGGACGATGGTCCGCACGGTCTACGACCCTGAATTGCCTTACCTCACCGTAGAAGAAATGGGCATGGTTCGCGGGGTCTCGATGCGCAACAACCAAATCGTCGTGTCCCTCACCCCCACGTACTCGGGCTGCCCCGCCACGGATGTCATTTCAGAAGATGTCGCAAACGCTGTCAAAGCCGTGGAGCCTGAAGCCCAAGTGGAGGTGGTGTTGAGCCCGGCATGGACCACCGATTGGATTTTGCCCTCGGCATATGAAAAGATGCGTGAGCACGGCATTGCCCCGCCTGAAGGCCAAAGCGCAGACCGCGCCTTCCTCACAGGCCAAGGCAAAGTCATCCCCTGCCCCCGCTGCAAATCCAAGGACACCTTGATGGTGTCTGCCTTTGGCAGCACGGCGTGCAAGGCCCACTTCAAATGCATCGCCTGCCTCGAACCGTTCGAGCACTTCAAGTGCATCTGACCCCTATCTTTCCTTCATGAGTGACTCCAACATGCACCCCATTGTCGAACGCATGATGGCCGCCGACACCATGAGTCAATGGCTCGGCATTGATGTCCTGGAGAGTGCTCCAGGCGTGTGCCGATGCAGCCTCGAGGTGCGAGAAGACATGGTCAACGGGTTTGGAATCGCCCATGGCGCCATCACCTATGCCCTTGCCGACAGCACCCTTGCCTTTGCGGTGAATGCCCAAGGCCGGCATGCAGTGAGTGTCACCAGCACCATCCAACACCTCACTCCTGTCATGTTGGGTGACAAGCTGGAATCAGAAGCCATCTTGCGCGCAGAGGGAGGGCGCATTGTGCATGTCGACGTGGAAGTCAAAAACCAAGAGGGCACCCGCGTGGCGTGGCTCACGGCGACGGGATTCAAAAAATCCACGACCTGGACGTAACCGAATGCGGTTTCAACCCAGCGCTTGAAATTGCATCTCGAAAAGCCCATGGTACACGTTGCCCAACGCAACCAGTTCTTCGTGGGTCCCTTGCTCCACAAGCTCCCCCTGATGAAGCACGACAATGCGGTCGGCGTCGCGCACCGTGTTCAAACGGTGGGCAACCAAAAGTGAAGTTCGTCCTGAAGTCAGTGCTTCTGTGGCCCGTTGGATCCATTGCTCGCTCTCGCTGTCGATGCTTGACGTCGCCTCATCGAGGATGAGGATGTGAGGATTGCTCAAGTACGCCCTCACAAAGGCGATCAATTGGCGCTGGCCGACGCTCAGCGTGGCTCCCCTTTCCCGGACATCGTGGTCCAATCCTTCGGGCAAGCGCTCCACAAATCGTTCGGCGCCGACCACACGGATGGCTTCCCAAATCTGGTCGTCCGTGATGCCCTGGTCGTGCAACCTCACATTTTCACGCAAAGAGCCGCTGAATAAAAACACGTCTTGCAGCACCACACCAATTCGGCTGCGCAACACATCCACCGGGATGTCGCGAATGTCCACACCATCGATGGTGATTCGGCCCTTTTGGAACTCGTAAAAGCGGGATATCAAATTGACAATGGAACTCTTTCCGGCACCCGTGGCCCCGACAAAGGCCACCCGCTCGCCCGGCTTCACAACAAAGGACACCCCGCGCAACACCCAATCCGGGGTTCCATCCTCCTTGTCAACGTAGGCAAACCATACATCCTCGAACGCAATCTCGCCCTGCCATGAAGGCTTCTGGGGCGACGTGGGTTCGGGGATGCTGTCGTCGCGGTCGAGCAACTTGAACACACGATCCGCATTGACGATGCCCATTTGCAACACATTGAACCGATCGGCAAGCTGCCGAATGGGACGGTACAACATGAAGACGTACAAGATGAACTGCAGGACCACACCCAACGTCAACCCGCCGTGGACGACATGGCCAATGCCCAGCCAAAGCAGCAGCCCCACACTGGTGGCACTCAACATCTCGACAACCGGAAAAAACACACTGAAGGCCCAAATGGACCGGATGTTGGCTTCGCGATGCGCACGGTTGATGTCGGCAAAAGCTTCGGCCTCGACCCGCTCGCGATTGAAAGCCTGAACAATGTGCATTCCCGTCACATGCTCCTGGACGAACTCATTGATTTTGGCGACTTGATTGCGCACATCCACAAACGCCCCTTTGATGTGCTTTTGGAAAATGCGTGTGGCGACCAACAACACTGGAATGGGAAGGAGCACCACCAAGGTCAAGCTCCAGTCGATGCAGAGCATGGCGCCAATGACTACGAACAGCGACAACAAATCCCCCACAGCGTTGAGAATGCCATTGCTGAACACACCTGCCACGCCGTCGATGTCACTGACGTGACGGGTGACCAGGGCACCCACGGGGGTTTGGTCGAAGTACTTCAGCCGAAAGCGAGAGACGTGCCTGTACAACTTGGCGCGGAGGTCCAAACTCACACTCTGCGCCACCCAATTGGCCAGGTACGTGACGCGGTATTGCACCAAGGCTTCCACCACAAGCACCGCCACCACCATCAAGAACACGCGAAGCAACCCCTCGAGGTCGCCAGTTGCGATGTGGACATCCACCGCCTGACGAATCAACGCGGGTCGGATCCACACCAAGCTCGACAGCAAAATGACCATGGCACCCGTCCACGCAAAGCGCCTGCGGTACGGCCCCACTTGGGCGAGAATCACCCGAACCGTATCGACGTCAAAAATATTTCCTGCCTTGGAAGAGGAGTCCGCGGACGACATGGGTCAAAGATACTGCGTGCCCACAGGCGTAAAGACCTCTCCGGGGTAGGTCACCCCTGTCAGGTACAACCCACAACCAAGCACGCTCTTGCCAGCTGCACTTCGGTCCTTGGCGGCAAGCACCTTGAGGATTTCCTCGGGACGCCGCTTCCCCTTGCCCACTTCAATGAGCGTGCCTACCGTTGCACGAACCATGTTGCGCAGGAAACGGTCCGCCGTGATGTGAAAGGCCCAACGATGTGGCCCCAACACCTCCCAACGCGCCTCGCGCACGTCACAGATGGTGGTGCCCTGGTCCGATCCCGCCTTGCAGAACGAGGCAAAATCGTCCTTCCTCACCAAATGTGCACTGGCTTCTTGCATGGCGTCCAAATCCAAGTCGCCGTACACCCGGGTGGAACGCCCCTCGAGAAAGGGGTCCTTGGCGTTGTGAATCAAGTAGGTGTAACCACGCTCCAACGCGTCAAAACGCGCATGGGCTTTGGGCGCCACCTCATGGATGCCAAAAAGGGCCACATCCTCAGGAAGCATCCCGTTGAGTTTCATGACGGCTTCGTCCCACGTCGCGACGCGCCCACCCAGCGCCTTGTCCGGCAATTGGGCATGGGCCACAAAGTATTTGGCATGCACCCCGGCATCGGTGCGACCACACCCCATGACAGGACAAGGCCCGCCAAAGAGGCGGGCCAATGTGTCCTCCAACACCTCTTGAACGGTGATGGATTGAGGCTGTCGTTGCCACCCGTGATATCGGGTGCCAACGTACGCCAACTCGAGAAAGACCCGCATCAGCGCGTCATGCCCAAGAGGCGATCTTCTCGCTCTTGTATTCCCCGGCGAACAACTTGTCCTTGACTTTCGTGAAGGTCTCGATGGTGTACTTGACGTCTTCCAGCGTGTGGATGGCGGTGGGGATCAAGCGGAGCATGATTGTGTCCTTGGGCACCACAGGGTACACCACAATCGAACAGAAAATGCCGTAGTTCTCACGCAAGTCGAGCGTGAGGTTGGTCGCTTCGCCAAGGCCGCCGTGCAAGAACACGGGCGTCACGCAGGAGTTGGTCACACCGAGGTCAAACCCTTCGGCGCGGAGTCCTTCTTGCAACGCCGTGGCAATTTTCCACAAATTCTCCTTGTGCTCTGGCTGGCTGCGCAGCATTTCCAAACGCTTGCGCGCTCCCACAACGAGTGGCATGGGGAGCGACTTGGCAAACGTTTGGGAGCGCATGTTGTAGCGCAGGTACTCAATGACGTCCTCGTCCCCAGCCACGAATGCGCCAATGGTGGCCATGGCCTTGGCGAAGGTCCCGAAGTACACGTCGATTTGGTCGTGGCAACCTTGGTGGTCCCCGGCGCCGCGGCCATTCTCTCCCACTGTGCCGAAGCCATGCGCGTCGTCGACGAAGAGACGGAATTGGTACTCCTCTTTGTATTTGCAGATCTCTGCGAGCTTGCCCTGGTCTCCGGCCATTCCAAAGACACCCTCCGTGACAACGAGGATGCCGCCGCCGGTTTGGTCTGTCAAATTTTTCGCACGAACGAGCTGCTTTTCAAAGCTCTCCATGTCGTTGTGCTGAAAGACAAAACGCTTGCCTTGGTGCAAACGAACGCCGTCCACCATGCATGCATGCGACTCGCTGTCGTACACAATCACGTCGTGGCGGGACACGAGCGCTTCGATGGCCGACTGGCAGCCTTGGTAGCCAAAGTTCAACAAGAAGGCATCCTCCTTCTGCATGAAGTCAGCCAACTCGGACTCGAGGGCCTCGTGCTGGGCAGTCTGTCCGGACATCATCCGGGCGCCCATGGGGTAGCCCATGCCCCATTCGGCCGCTGCATCTGCGTCGACTTTTCGAATTTCAGGGTGGTTGGCGAGTCCGAGGTAGTTGTTGATGCTCCAGACAAGGAGCTCTTTGCCTCGGAAGGTCATGCGGTTGCTGATTTCTCCTTCCAACTTGGGGAAAGTGAAGTAACCGTGGCTGTCGCGGGCGTGTTGGCCGAGGGGGCCCCGCTCTTCGCGGATTCGATCAAAAATGTCCAAAAATCAGAGATTTAGAAGGTGCGAATGTACAAAGGCCAAAGCTATGCCGTTCCTCAAGGGTCGTGAAGGGCTTGTTTACACAGTTTTCACCAAGCGTCCGTGCATGCGTTGTACTTTCGTCGGCCATGAGACAACCCTCACTTTGGTCGATGGTCGTGGGAGCCTGCGTGGTTTCTGTGTTGACGCAGTGCTCTGACTACAACAAGATGTTGAAGTCCGGCGATGTGGAGGAAAAGTTGAGCTATGCGGCAGCGGCGTTGGATTCGGGCAACTGCTTTCGGGCGCTCCCGTTGTACGACGAACTCATGCGTTTGACCCGCGGCACCGAACGGGCTCCGGACATTCACTGGAACCGCGCGCTGACCCACGACTGCGTCAACGACTTTTACCTGAGCCGCTACTATTTTCAGTCGTTCGCCAAAACCTTCCCCAACGATGCCCGCGTGGAGGAGGCCACCTTCCGCGCCGCCCTCTGCTCCTACTACCTCTCTCCAGAATCGAGTTTGGACCAAACCGATACGCGGAATGCCATTGACGAGCTTCAGCTCTTCATGGACCGCTATCCTGCCAGCGCGCTGCGAGACAGCACGCAAAACATGATTGAAAATTTGCGCGGCAAGCTCGAAGTCAAGGCGTTTGAAAACGCGGCCCTCTATCACAAAACAGGAAATTACAAGAGCGCAACCATTGCCATGGTGCACGCCATGGAGGACTTCCCAGGCTCTCCATACCAAGAGGAACTTCAGTTCTTGATCATCGACAGCCATTTTCGATACGCCGAGCAGAGCACGCCGCGAAGGAAGTTGGAACGGTACAACGATGCTATTCAGGCTTTTCATACCTTTGCGTCCCGTTTCCCAGAAAGCGATCGGATGGAAGATGCCCAGCGTTTGTTTGACAACGCGGTGGAAGCCATCGGCAATTTGGAAACAGAGACAACCACGAACAACGCAAATCGCTGAGGCATGAGCACCAACTTCAAAAGCATCAAAGCTGAACGCACCACTGAAACGCGCAACATCCACGACTTGGAGACGCATGGTACTGGGAACATCTTTGAAACCATCGTTGCCTTGTCAAAGCGAAGCAACCAGGTCGCATTGAGCCTTCGCAAAGAGCTTTCTGAAAAGTTGGAAGAGTTTGTGATTCCCACCGATTCGTTGGAAGAGGTGTTCGAAAACCGCGAACAAATCGAGATTTCGAAGTTTTACGAGCGTCTCCCCAAGCCGCACAGCATTGCCATCAAGGAGCTTCAGGACGAGTCCCTGCAGATTGCGAACAGTGACGAGCAGGAAGACGTCGACACCGACGCCGAAGCCGAATCTTGATCTTACCCGGCCATGCCCCTGGCCTCCCCTTCTTCAGACTTTCCGTTGATCGGTCGTCGCATTGTTCTTGGCATCACCGGGAGCATTGCGGCCTACAAGTCGGCCGTCCTCGCACGTGAGCTCCGTCGCCGTGGTGCCGAGATTCGCGTCGTGATGACGCCTGGCGCCACAGAATTCATCACGCCATTGACCTTGGCGACCCTGGTCGACCACCCTGTTCATTCCGATTTCACCGAAGACGTCCACGCCGGCGTGTGGACCAACCACGTCGAACTCGGCATTTGGGGGGACCTCATTTTGATCGCACCCGCCACCGCCAACACCTTGGCCGCCATGGTGCACGGCCAGTGCGACAACCTCTTGCAAGCCGTGCTGCTCAGTGCACGCTGCCCTGTGGCCGTCGCGCCAGCGATGGACTTGGACATGTTCACCCATGCTTCCACCCAGTCCAACTTGGCCTCGCTTGCCGAGCGTGGCGTGGACATCATTGAACCTGGAACTGGCCCCCTTGCAAGTGGCTTGGTCGGCAAGGGCCGCATGGCCGCACCCGAGGACATCGCCGACCACTTGTCTCGAACCTTCGAGGCGCGCATGCCTTGGCGCGGCCGACGGGTCATCCTGACCGCAGGACCAACCCATGAGCCCCTGGATGCCGTTCGCTTTCTCGGCAACCGAAGCTCTGGCAAAATGGGCTTTGCCCTCGCGGAGGTTTTGGCCGCCCAAGGCGCTCAAGTCACGTTGGTCGCGGGCCCTGTGTCTCTGAGCACGCCCCCACGCGTGCACGAACGCATCGACGTGCAGACCGCCGACGAGATGAATGAAGTGGTGCAGGCCAAATGGAACGAGATGGATTGGGGGGTGGCCTGCGCGGCCGTTTCGGACTTCAGGCCTGCGAAAACCTCCAAAGGCAAGTGGCACAGGAACCAAATGCCCCCTGCCCTTGAATTCATCGAGAATCCTGACATTCTCGCCACCATGGGCCAATCGAAGCAGCCACACCAAACGCTCGTTGGATTTGCATTGGAAAGCGACGACGGCCAAGCCAGTGCCTTGGGGAAACTGTCCCGCAAGAATTTGGACGCCATCGTGCTAAACAGTTTGAAGGACGACGGCGCTGGATTTGGGCACGACACAAACAAAGTCAGTGTGCTCTTCCAAGATGGGAAAAGCGTTAGTTTTGAGTTGAAATCCAAATACGAAGTCGCCTGCGATCTCGTTGAGCTTTGGAGGACAACCCTGAACCCATGACCCACCCCTTGCGCCCCGCACCCCGCCTCTTTTCAGCTCCATGTCTCGGCACGCTCGTGTTGACCCTTTTCATGGGCATGTGGTCCTCGACCTCGTCTGCCCAGGAATTGAACTGCACCGTCACCGTCATTGCGCCCCAGATCAGCAACGTGGACGCATCTCGTTTTGACGCCTTGGAGGATGCCATTCGAGAATTCATGAATGGACGGAGATGGACCGAGGACAATTTCGATTTTGAAGAGCGCATTGAATGCACGCTTCAACTGACCATCAACGAGGCCATTGGCTCTACTGTATTCAAGGGAAGCATGCAGGTGCAAAGCTCTCGACCTGTATTCAACTCCGATTACAACACGGCCGTGATGCTTGTCAACGATGGCGACGTCCAATTTGAGTGGCTCGACAACAGCAACATCCTGTTCAACCCCGGTCAGCACCGGGACAACCTCTCCTCCCTCCTTGCCTATTACGCCTACATGGTCCTCGGCATGGACTACGACACCTTTGCTTTGGAAGGAGGTACGCCCTATTTCTTGCAAGCCCAAGCCATCGTTGCCAACGCCCAAAACGCGGGCGAACGCGGTTGGAAAGCTTCCCAAGGCAAGCAAAATCGGTACTGGCTGGTCGAAAATCACCTGAGTCAAACCTTCCGCCCCGTGCGCACGTGTTTGTACAACTACCACCGCAAAGGGCTTGACTTGCTGTTCCAGGACGTGGAAGGCGCGCGACTCACGATGGCGGAAGCCTTGATTGACATGCGGTCGACCAACCGCATTCGCCCCGGGTCATACAACATCCAAGTGTTCTTCCTCGCAAAAAGCGACGAAATCATCAATGTCTTCGGGCCCGCACCAGATGCCGAACGTACGCGTTTGTTGCCGATTCTGAAGCAACTCGACCCCGGAAACATTCAGTCGTACGACGAACGATTGGGCTGATGCTTCGTCGCATTCGCATTCAAAACCACGCCTTGATTCATGAGGTAGAGATGACCCTCGAACAGGGATTCCATGTCTTCACAGGAGAAACGGGCTCAGGCAAGAGCATTCTTTTGGGTGCCATTGGCCTGCTCCTCGGAGATCGGGCAGACACGTCAGGTGTGGGACTGCACGGGGATCGGGCCACCCTTGAAGGGGAGTTCGTCGCCCCCCAACTTGAAACCTGGCTGGATGCCCAAGATTTGCCGGTGGCTCGGTCCATCTCCATCCGTCGCGAGGTTCTGCGCAATGGGCGTTCACGCGTGTTCATCAACGACGCCCAAGCCTCAGTTGGACAACTCAAAGACCTCGGTGCCCAACTGGTGCAAATCCATCGCCAGGACGATTTGGGCGCCGCTCTTGAACGCCCCTCGTTGGTTCGTGTGCTCGATTTGGCGGGCAACCACCACCAAGTCAAACATGCGTACGACGAAGCCCATCTCGCATGGCGAAAGGCCAAGGGCACATTGAGCGAAATCGAAACGCTCATGCGTGCTCCCTCAGGTGACGCGGACTATTTGACACACCAAATCCAAGAGCTGGATCTCCTGAGGACTGACGAGCTTGATTGGGAAGCGCTCCAAGCCGAGCTGAACTCCCTTCAACATGCCTCCTCGTTGCATGACGGCCTTTACACCGCCGCACATGCATGCGATGCCGACGAATCAGGTGCCCTCTCACAGATTGAGTTGTCCCGTCGTGCCTTGGTCAACTTGTCGGGCATCGATGCCGACGTCGACGACGTCCTTGCGCGGCTCGACAGCATGCGCATTGAGCTTTCGGACTTGTCGGCCACCCTTCACGGTTTGGTGGACGCGAAACAGCCTGACCCCGCCAGACTGCAACACATCGAAACGCAGCACGACAACGTGATGCGTGCGTTAAAAAAGCACCAAGTCAACCATCCTGAAGCGCTCTCTGCACTGCGCAATTCTTTGGCAGACCAAGTGCAAACGTTGCAAGGGCTTGAGGAGAACCACGCGAGGGCACTCAAAGAAGAGGCGCACCGGCGTGAAGCGCTCGAGCGCGCAGGTGCAGACCTCACCCGACACCGCCTTGAAGCCGGCGCTCAACTCGCCGAGAAGGTGCTTCCGCTGCTCGCCCAGCTCAAAATGCCCCATGCCAACATGGTTTGGAAACTGCCTGCGTGCGAACCGGATGCGTTGGGCATGGACGACCCTGAGATTTGGTTCACGTCCAATCCAGGTTCGCCCTTGCTGCCTCTCGTGAAGGTGGCCAGTGGCGGCGAGCGAGCGCGTTTCATGCTCGCCTTGAAATCGGTGTTGGCAGGCATTCAATCCACACCCGTGGTGGTGCTGGACGAAATCGACACGGGGGTCAGCGGCGAAGTGGCTGCACACATGGGGCGCGCCATGAAACAAATCTCACTCGCGCCCGACACCCAACAAGTGCTCTCCGTGACACACCTGCCCCAAGTCGCCGCCCAGGCGCAACACCATTGGGAGGTCAGCAAAACAACCGACGGGGTGTCGACCCACGTGGCCGTCGAAGCGCTGGAAGGAGAAACACGGCAATTTGCCGTGGCGACCATGTTGAGTGGCGCAGACGTGACCCAGGAGGCCCTTGGTCAAGCCGCAAAGCTCATCGCAGCCTCCTGATCAGAAGGACCAATCCAAGCCCACCGACGGCAGAAAGGGCAGCTGGTTCTTGCGCTGGCCGGTGATGCGGTTGATGTAGAAGACGTTGTCGCGGCTGTAGACGTTGGTGATGCCGCCTGACAACTCAAGCTCGCCACCACCCTCCTTCTTCCAGGTGCGCTTGACATTCAAATCCAAACGGTGATACGCAGGCAAACGGCCTTCATTCAAGCCCGCCAGATAAATGCTCACCTCGCCGGGGTTCGAGGTCAGGTAATCTCCGTCGATGCCACCACCTGTGCCAGGTGCTTGGTAGTAACCTTGGCTTTGGGTGAACGGCAAACCTGAACCCAAATTCCACCGCGCAGACACCAGCCACGCTCCGTTTCCAAATCCCTGACTGGCGACCAAGTTGACATTGTGGCGACGGTCAAAGACTGGGTCATACCAACGGAATCCGTCCCACCGATCCACATCGCCGAGGCCGTACACAAACCACAGGTAGGTCTCGCGTTCTTCGTATTTGACCACGATGTCCGCCCCCACTGCACGCCCCGTTTCCACGATGAAGTCCTTCTTGAAGGCATCCGGTTCGTCGGCATACGTCGTGTTGTCCGGGAACAGCTTGTTCCGATTGAAATTGGTGAGCTGTGTGAAATGCTTCACATACCCCTCTGTGTTGATGTTCAAGCGCTCCGTGACGTCAAACTCAAACCCTGCCACCGCATGGTTCGCCGTTTGAAGGCTGTGGACGATCTCGCGCTCGTCGCCGTTGGGCAATTGGATGTCGTCCTGCAGGTTTTGGGGTCCGGCCAAGAACCCGTAAAACAAGTTGACGATGTCTCGGTCGGAATTGGCCGAGATCACATTTTGGGAGTACATCCCGCCTGCTGCCTTGAGGCGCAACCGCTCACTTGCTTTGTACTTGATGCCAAAACGAGGCTCCATCCGCGCTCGCGCCAGCGAACTGTAGTACTGCATGCGCAAGCTCGGCTGGACAATCCATGGACCACGCTTGAGGGTGTAATCCACGTATCCGCCCAACTCTGTGGTGTTCTCCTGTTGCTCCACCGCCACCTGCAACGAATTGAAGGTTTGGAAATCGGTTTGCATGCCGACCACTTCAATGCCATACTCCACATTGTCTTCGCCAAGGACATACTTGAAATCGAGGCCAAAGTTGAAGCCCTGTACCTCGCTGAAGCGATCCGGAGAGCCGACCTCGTCGAAGTTGATCCGGTAGTTGCTCAATGCGAAGTGACCATTCAACAGCACGGAACTTCCAGGAGGCACGACTGTGAACGTGCCACCGCCGCCCACGTTGCGCCAGCCGTAATTGGCGAAATCGACGCCTGTGCTGTCGTCGAGCACGCTTGCGTTGTCATTGAAGTTGAACCCAAACACGCTCAACTTCGACCCATCGCCCCCACCAAACGTGATTTTGCCAAACGCATCTGTGAAACCAAAGGGCAGTTTGCCGTCGTCGATGTAAGGGTAAAACAGCTGAGAGGTCTGCTCGAGATAACTGTGTTTGAGGCTCAACAAGTAGCTGATGCCCCCCGACCGATCTTCAGACATGGCGCGAAGTGGGCCGTGAACAAGGAGCTTGGCGCCAAACGGACTGGCCCCCACACGCCCTTCTGTTTGACGCATGTTGCCGTCGCGTGTCCGGATGTCCATGACGCTGCTGATTCGGCCTCCGTATTTCGCCGAGAACGCGCCGGTGTAGACATCTGCATTGGCCAGCGCGTCTGAATCAAACACACTGAACAGTCCGATGCTGTGGAACGCATTGTAAATGAGCATCCCGTCCAAAAGCACCTTGTTCTGGATGGGAGACCCCCCGCGGATGTACAATTGGCCACCTTGGTCACCGGTCGAGACAAATCCCGGCAACACCTGAAGCGCCTGCACCAAATCGGGGGCCCCGCCAAAGCTCGGGATTCGCTTGATGTCTGCCGGCCGTATGGTCTCCACTGACGTTCGCACCTGGGTGGTTTGTTCTTCGCGATCCGCACGCACTTCCGCCCCTTCGAGGGTGATCACCTTGGAATCAAGCAAAAGATTGCGGGTCAACACCTTGCCATCTCTTATCTCGACGGATTCTTTGACCGTTTCATATTCCAAACTCGTCACCACCAACGTGTACTGTCCTGCGGGGATGCGGCTCAAACTGAAATACCCTTCCACGTCACTCGACACGCCAAATGTGGTGCCTTCGAGCGTGACAGACGCGAACATCACGGCCTCACCGGACGACTCCGCCTTCAAAAAGCCTTTCACGGTTCCTTGGGCGAAGGATGCCAGGGCCAAGCCCATCATCAGGGCGAGCGCCAATCCAGATTTGGCCATCGCACGACCGAGAGAGACAGGGGTGTTCATTTTCTGCATGAGAGGCCAAAAATACGTCAGGCCCACGCCATTCGCTTCAGCCGATCTTCGAGGGTCTCTGAGGTCAGTCGTTCACGCAGTCGATCGACAAACAACGGAAAGGCGAGTGGCGACGGTTTGTCCACGACGCAATGGACGACCTCACGGTCAGGCATCCCTTGAAGCCATTGAAGCAATCGTCCAAACTCCAACTGATCTGCCAGCATTTCATCTTGTGCCTGACGCAACAACAAATTGTCGGGGTCGTGGTCTTGAAAGACCTGGAGCAACAAATTGGTCGACGTCAACAAATGACGCTCTTTCACGGTCGCGCCCGGGAAGCCTTGAAAGACCAAACCTGCAATGGTGGCCACGTCCCTGAACTTGCGACGCACCAACTCCGAAGCATTGAATCCAGCTGACAAGTCGTCCATGAGGTGCGATGGGCTCAACAAATCGGCATCCTCGACCCGCGACCACAGAATGGGCTGGTCCGACAGCAACTCCAGGCCGTCGTCGTTGCACGCCCAATTGAAGGTTTGGGGGGTCAATAAGCTCAAACGGTACGCCAAGAGCATGGCGAGGGCTTCGTGGACTTTTCGGCCTTCAAAGGGGTACAAGAACAAATGGTGGCCGTCGCCATCTTCCAGCGTTTCCACGAGCAGCTGGTGCGCCCGAGGGATGTGGCTTCGCTCCGACTGAATGTGCACCATGGGGGCCAAACGTTGCAATTCAAGCTCCCAAGAGGCGTCGGCATCGGCCAAACGGTCCCACGCGAGGCGAAGACGATGGGACAACTCCGAACTGAGCGACATCCGCCCCCCCATCCATGCCGGGGTGCGTGCGGTGGAGGATTTGGAGCGTCGCACTTTGGCGACCAATCCTTTGAACGACACCAGGGCTACGGTATGCCCTGCGAACACGAATGAATCGCCCTCGCTCAGGGAAGCCACGAAGGTTTCCTCCACATGTCCCAACAAACCCTGGCCTTTCAATTGCACCGCCACCATCGTCGCGCTGACAATGGCGCCCATGCTCATCCGGTGTCGACGCGCCTTGGTTCGGTCGAGCATGCGCCATCGTCCCTCCTCATCCACCTCCACCCTGCGGTGCTCGGTGTACGCCCGCAACGAGGGACCTCCCGTGGAGATCAAATCGAGGCATTGCGTCCAATCTCCATCCTCCATGAGGTGGAAAGCATGGGTCTTCGAGAGCACCGACTGGACCTCAACTGGCAAGAATCCGTCCCCGACGGCAAGGGTACACAACCACTGCACCAAGACATCCCAACAGAGGATGACCGGTGTTTTGGGCTCGATTTCCCCATGGGCAATCGCCTCGCGCAACGCCACCGCTTCGATCAACTCCAAGCCGTGGGTGGGCACAAAAAACGCTTTGCTCACTTCTCCCGGTCTGTGGCCGCATCGGCCTGCACGTTGAATCATCCGCGAAACGCCCTTGGGGCCGCCCACTTGAACGACCGCATCCACCGGTCGGAAATCCACGCCGAGGTCCAACGAAGCTGTGCACACCACCGCGCGCAATCGGCCGTCGTGAAGGGCGTCCTCCACCCATTCCCGCAATTCGCGGGCAATGGATCCGTGGTGCATGGCCATGAGGCCCGCCCACTCGGGCTTGTGGTCCAGCAGCGCTTGGTACCACACCTCTGCCTGCCGCCGGGTGTTGGTGAAAATCAGGGTGCTGCGATGCGCGTCCACCACCTCGGCCACTTCATCGAGCAATTGCAGTCCAATGTGTCCGGCCCAAGGGAGTTTGGCGAAGGCTCGCGGCATGGTGCTTTCAATCTCAATGTCCTTGCGGATGTCAGCGCGGATCAACGCACCATCGGAGGACCCCACCAAAGCCTCAAGGGCAAGTTGGGGCTCTGCCAGCGTCGCACTGATGCCCCAAAGGCGCATGGTTTGCCCCTTTTGGGCGTTTCGATGCGCCATCCACGACACCGCCAACTCCACCTGCACGCCACGCTTGGAGCCGAGCAATTCGTGCCATTCGTCAACCACCACAGCCCGAGCTTTGGACAAGCGATCGGTCCCGCCTTTTTGGGCGAGAAGAATGTGCAGGGATTCGGGGGTGGTGATCAAGATGTCGGGCAAGGCCGTTCGTTGCTTGGCTTTTTCCTTGGCGGACGTGTCGCCCGTGCGCGTCCCGACTTCCCAATCGAGGCCAAGACCTTCCACCATGGCACGCGCCGCATCGGCGATGTCCGCAGAGAGGGCACGAAGGGGCGCCACCCAAATCAACTTCACCCCGCGCGAAGGGCTTTCTTGCACGGCCGCTTCAGAAAGCACATGCCCCATGGCCGCGTACGTTTTGCCACTTCCTGTGGGGGCTTGGAGCAATCCGTTTTGGCCTTTGGCAAACGCCTCCCAAACCTCTTCCTGAAACACCTGCGGTTTCCAGCCCTGACGCTGGAACCAGGCGCGGACAGGAGCGTGCAATGGATGGGGAGGTGGAGACGGCATGCCGTACAAAGGAACATCGCCGGATGGCGTCGGTTCAAACAACATTTGAACGACGGAGCGCGTCCTTGTTTTGTCCTCCTGTATCTTCGGCACGGTTTGTGCCCCAGACTACTGCAATACTTGAAATCATGATTCAGTCCATCACCCGCACCTCCTGGTTCGCTTCGTTGACCCTTTTGTTTGTGCTCGCCCTCGGCGCTGCGCCTCAATCTTGGGCCCAAATCCAGGAAGAGGAAGAAGAAGAGCCCATCCTCATCACCGAGGATGAATTGAACCAGCTGTTGGTTTGGTTTGTGGACGGGAAATACGAAAAGGTCTTGTTCAAAGCCATTCGCTACACCGAAGACGACGACCAAAAGAAACACCCGGTCCCCTACCTCTACATGGCCAAGTCCTACCTCGCCATCCACAACAGCGACGACTCCGACGTGCGCGAATCGTATGAGGTGGACAAAATGAAAGCCCTCAAGAACGCGCTGAAATACGCGGGAAAGTTTGTCAAGAAGGACAAGGAACAAGAATACGTTCCGCAAGAACAAGAGTACATCGAGGAGCTTCGCAAGGAAACCATCATCGCCGCTGAGACCGAGATGGACAATGGCAAATTCACCAAGGCCAAGTCCTACTACAAGTATCTCACCACGTTGGACGAAGAAGATCCAGGAGCCTGGATGATGTTTG
>CBFHRO010000041.1:0-18792 GCA_965658245.1 uncultured Flavobacteriales bacterium | reverse complement strand
CGCGAAGGTAATGCGGTGAAGGGCTGCAGCGTGCTCGAGGATTATCTTTGCGGCATGATTCGACCTATCGTGGCGTACGGAGACCCCGTACTGAAAAAAGAGGCGGAGGAAGTTGCTCAAGACCATCCCGATCTGAACACCCTGATTGACGACATGTGGGAGACCATGTATGCCGCAGATGGTGTTGGGCTTGCTGCCCCTCAAATCGGATTGTCTTTGCGCCTGTTCGTCGCGGATGGCAGTCCTTTTGGCGAGGGGGAGAAGGGCGATGCTGGTTGTCGAAATTTCAAGCGCGTGATGATCAACCCCGTGTTGTTTGACATGTCCGACGAGGAAAACGTCATGGAAGAGGGGTGTTTGAGCATTCCGGGCATTCGCGAACCGGTGACCCGTCCCGTCAAACTGGGCGTGGAGTATTACGACGAGCACTGGAATTTGGTGGAAGAGGAACTTGATGGTTTGGCGGCCCGCATCGTGCAGCACGAAAACGATCACCTGGATGGGTTGATGATTCCCGATCACATCCCAGCTGCCAAGCGACTGTTGCTCCATGGCAAGCTCCGGGACATTGGGTTGGGCAAGGTCCCCGTGGACTACAAGATGCGTTTCCCGAAAAGCAAAAAGCGTGGGTAAACCAAGGAAACCATGTAGGGCTGGTGTTGGGCTGGCTTTGAGTGTCATCCTCCTTGCGTGTGGCCAGCCGCAGCCTTCGTTGCTTGATGAGATCCGGGATTTGGAACGGGTGGCGTTTGAAGGCGACTCTCTGCGCAGAGACATTCGGCAAACCCTGATGATCAAGTACGGGGAGTTTGCGCGAGTGGAGGGCGATCACGCTTTTGTGCCCGAAGCGTTGTTCCGTCGTGCTGATTTGCTGATTTCTGCGGGGAAATTCGACGAGGCCATTTTGCAGTTGCAGGATGTGCACGACGGACATCCCACGTTTGACAAAAGGCCGCTCTGCGCCTTTTTGGTGGCGTTCGTCTACGACGAGCACCTCAAGGATCGAGAACTGGCCGTTCGAGCCTATGAGCGCACCATGGCTTTGCACCCGGATACGCCCGAGGCAATGCTGGCTGAACAAAGCTTGGCACTCCTTCCTTGATGGATTAGGAGTGCGTTGTTGTGGGCAGTAATTTTGCGCCCAAATCAACCAAAAGCATGAGTCAATTTCCTGCCGGGGTCCTCACTGGCTCCCAAGTGTCAGACGTTTGGGCACACGCCAAAAAGCATCAATACGCGCTTCCCGCGGTCAATGTCATTGGAAGCAACAGCATCAACGCCGTGATGGAGACGGCCAAGGCGGCCGATTCGCCGGTCATCATTCAATTTTCAAACGGCGGGGCCAAATTCAACGCAGGCAAGTCGTTGTCCATGGATGCGCAGCAATCGGCAGTCCTTGGTGCCATCGCAGGCGCCCACCACGTGAACACGCTGGCCGAGGCGTATGGCGTCTCGGTGATTCTTCACACCGACCACTGTGCACGGAAGCTTTTGCCTTGGGTGGATGGCTTGCTCGAAGCAGGAGAAAAGCACTTTGAGGCCACAGGGAAGCCGTTGTTCAGCTCGCACATGATTGACTTGAGCGAAGAGAGCCTGTCGGAAAACCTTGAGACATGCGCGGCCTACTTGAAGCGCATGGCGGCCATGGACATGCATCTTGAAATCGAGCTCGGCGTGACAGGGGGCGAAGAGGATGGCGTGGACAACACCGACATCGACAGCAGCCGCTTGTACACGCAGCCTGAGGAGGTCGCGGAAGCGTATGAATTACTCCGTGCCATTTCTCCCAACTTCACCATTGCGGCGGCGTTTGGAAATGTCCACGGCGTGTACAAGCCTGGAAATGTGGAGTTGCGTCCCAGCATCTTGAACGATTGCCAGAAGCACATTGAGGAGAAGTTCAACACCGAAGCGCAGCCTGTGGAATTTGTGTTCCACGGGGGGAGTGGATCGAGCTTGGAGGAGATTCGCGAGGCCATCGGATACGGCACCGTGAAAATGAACATCGACACAGACATGCAGTGGGCCTTCCTGTCTGGCGTGCGTGACTACGTGCAAAGCAAGGCCGACTACCTGGCCACGCAAATTGGAAACCCTGAGGGGGAGGATGTGCCTAACAAGAAGCACTACGACCCCCGCGTGTGGTTGCGGAAAGGAGAGGAGGCGTTTGTGGCGCGTTTGACCCAAGCGTTTGAGGATTTGAACGCCACGGGCAGCCAATCGAAATAAGCATGACAAACGGGCAAGCGTGGCGGCCTTTCAGGCTTTCCGAATCTGAGGCGCAGAAGAGGCTGGAAGCCCTGGCCGTGGAGAAGCGGGACATGGATGTGCGGGATGCGTTTGCGCAAGACGCCTCTCGTGTGAGGTCCCTGTCCTGGAATTTGGAGGGGTTGCACATCGATGCGTCCAAGCAACGTTGGGATGTCGAGGTGAAGAATGCTTTGGTCGCGTTGGCTGAAGAGGCCGATGTGTCTGGCGCAATCGAAGACCTGTTCGGAGGCGTCAAACTGAATACCACGGAAGGCAGGGCCGTGCTGCACATGGCCTTGCGAGGAGAAGCAGGCGATGGATTTGAGGTGGATGGACAGGATGTCATGCCTGAGGTCCTTGCGGTCCGCGCACGCATGCTCGAATTCGTGGACAAGGTGCACGCGCTGCATGCGACGGGCGAGGTAACCGACGTCGTCAACATTGGCATTGGAGGTTCTGATTTGGGGCCAGCGATGGCCGTGAAAGCCTTGCGGCGCTTTTCTTGTGGTCCACGGTGTCATTTCGTCAGCAACGTAGACGGTGCCCATGTGGCTTCGGTGTTGCAGGACTTGGACCCACAGACGACCATGATTGTGGTGGTTAGCAAAACCTTCACCACGCAAGAGACCATGGCCAATGCCCGCATTGCCAAGTCATGGCTTGAGTCGGGTGGAGGAACCGCATCCAAACAACTTGTGGCGGTCTCCACCAACTTGGAAGGAACGCGTGCCTTCGGCATTTCAGAGAATCAAACCTTTGGCTTTGAGAATTGGGTCGGCGGGCGTTATTCCATGTGGGGGCCGGTCGGTGTCTGCATCGCACTTTCCATTGGTTCTGAACACTTCAAGTCATTCTTGTCGGGTGCCCGTGCGGTCGACCTGCACGTACGGCACACTTCCTTGGATGAGAATGTGCCCGTGCTCCTTGCCCTTCTCGGGCACTGGAATCAGAATGCCCTCGGTTTCCGCTCCCTCGCGGTGTTGCCCTACGCCGAAGACCTTGGCAGGTTGCCGGCTTATTTGCAGCAAGCCGACATGGAAAGCAATGGCAAATTTGTGGGGCGCGATGGGAAGGCCGTTTCGTGGCAAACAGGTGCGGTCGTGTGGGGAGAGCCCGGTACCAACAGCCAGCACGCGTTTTTCCAGTTGCTTCACCAGGGAACGGAGATTCATCCAGTCGACTTCGTGGCCTTCAAATGCCCCACAAGCGAGCACGAAGGCATGCATCGGATGCTTTTGGCCAATGCGTTGGCGCAAGCAGAGGCTTTGCTGCAAGGGCGCAACGCCCCAGAAGGAGAGCCCCATCGGTTTTTCCCTGGCAACAGGCCTTCGACGTTTTTCTTGTTCGACCGACTGTCGCCCAAATCCTTGGGGATGCTTGTGGCCATGCACGAGCACCGCATTTTTGTCCAAGGTGTGCTTTGGGGCATTGCAAGCTTTGATCAATGGGGTGTCGAACTCGGAAAAGCCATGGCCAATGTGTTGCTCCCTGAATTGGAGGGAAGGGTCAACGACGATATCACCCACGATGCATCGACAGCCTCCTTGCTGAAGAGGGTGTTGGGGTGATGCAAACAAGGTCACCCATGTCACTGCAGTTTGGCGGGTTTCTTTGTAGCTTTAAGGCAATTGCGCACCGACGAAGTGGTGTTGCGAGTCGATGAAATCAAAAATCACGGGCGTTTGTCCCAAAATTCGTTTCCAATGAAGCATTTGTTCACTGCTGCGCTCACATTGTTCTTCTCGGGCATGGCGCTTGCCAATTTTGTTGGCATGGAGTATGAAACCGTCGCTGAGACGGCCAATGGCACGACTTACCGCGTGTACGCCACGTTTGACAATCCCACAGATGAACTCGTGGCCGTTTACGCCTTGGAGACAGCTCCCATGGTGGTGGGCGTGTCGACCTCCTTCTATCAAGACGCAGTCGGTGCTGTGCTGGCTCAAACCATCAATCCGTTGTTTTTCGCCTCTTTCCCTTCATTGGAGTACGACAGCTGGTTCACCATCGGTTCTGCGGATTCAAATGGCACGAGCGATGTACAACAGGTGGGCATGGACGACTACTTCGCAGCCTTCGAAGACGGCGGCGGTTTTACCTTGGACACCTTCATTGGGGGGTCATGGTTTGTGCTCCCCAACCAAAGCGCAGATGCCGAGGCAGGGGCGGACGGCCGTGTGTTGATTGGCCAATTCACCACCGACGGAGTGGTCAACTTGACCATGAACTTCCAGTGGGACAACGAAGCCTCTGACACGTTCAACGCGGAAGGCATTTCCATCGTCTTCCCTGAGGTGCCGGTTCTGGGTTGCACCAATCCCAATGCAGACAACTACGATGCCCTCGCCAACGAGGACGATGGGTCTTGCACGTTTGGCGGCGGCTTGAGCACAGGTTTGTCGTACGACGTGGTGTCCGCCGATCCCCTCGGTACCGGCGAGACCACCTACCGCATTTACGCCAACTTCGTCAGCAACGACGTGGAGGTGACTGCGATGTACGGAACGGATACGGAGCCTTGGATTTTGGACGGCGATGCGCCGTTTTACCAAGACCCTCTGGGCAGCGACTTTGGAGGTTCGATCAATCCGTTGTTTTTCGCCTCTTTCCCTTCATTGGAGTACGACACGTGGTGGACCATTGGTGCACAACCCGGGGATGCAGACGGTCTCAACAGTGCGTTTGACCAGGCCTTGACCTCGTTTGCTGATTGGAACAGTGGTGGGGACTTTGTGGCCAATACGTTCATTGGCGGATCCATTTTCATTGTGCCCGGTGCCAATGGACAAGGCAACCCCATCAACGGCCGTGTTCTTTTGGGTCAGGTCACGACCTCAGGCACAACAAACGCCACGATCAACTTGCAATTCCGCGACGCCAACCAGGATTCCTTCTACGCCTCTGGCATGACCTTGACCTTCCCGGTGGCCGGAGCAGGATGCAACGACCCCACAGCATGCAACTACGACGAAAACGCAGAGGGAGACGCAGATTGTATTTTCCCAGCGGAGTTCTATGATTGTGCGGGTTGCATCAACGACACCGACGGTGACGGCGTGTGTGACGAATTGGAAGTGCTCGGTTGCACTGACAACACTTCTTGCAACTTCAACATCAATGCCACAGAGGATGACGGCTCTTGCCAGTCTCTGGATGCTTGTGGTGTGTGTGGTGGAGACAACAGCTCTTGCTCTGGTTGCACCAACCCCAACGCGGACAACTACGATGCGACGGCTCTTTTTGACGATGGCTCTTGCATCATCAGTGGTTGCACCAACCCTGCAGCAGACAACTACAACGCTGAAGCCAACAACGACGATGGTTCTTGCATCCTCAGCGGTTGCACCAATCCGGAAGCGGACAACTACGACCCCGCGGCCAACAACGACGATGGCTCTTGCATCATCAGTGGTTGTACCAACTCGGACGCAGACAACTACAACCCTGCAGCCAACAACGACGACGGCTCTTGCATCCTCAGCGGTTGCACCAACCCCAACGCGGAGAACTACAACCCAGAGGCCAACAACGACGATGGATCATGCGTGGCTACAGGTTGCACGTACCCCGGGGCTGACAACTACGATGCCGTGAACACGTCTGAGGATGGCTCTTGCATCTTTTCTGGATGCACGGATGCGACAGCTGAAAACTACGTGGCCTATGCCAACAACGACGATGGATCATGTGTGTTTGAGCCCTGCTCGGGTGGCGCTTGTCCATTCGATTCGAACGGTGATGGCGAAATCGGCTCGGCTGACTTGCTCGATTTCTTGGTCGCCTTTGGTCAGGCTTGCGAGGATCTCTGATTCGATTGAACTGACAGCATCTTCTTGAAGAGAATCAAAGCGCCGACGAGAGTCGGCGCTTTCTTTTTGCAAAGAATTTGTGGGGGAGCTCCTAAGTGTATATTGCACACGAACCTTCTTGGTTCACACCTCAAACACCTGCCACGTCGATCATGGAAAAGCGCAAACTAGGGTTCTGGGAAATCTGGAACATGAGCTTTGGATTTCTCGGAATTCAATTTGGATTCGCCCTCCAGGGAGGAAACATGTCACGGATTTTTCAAACCCTTGGTGCGAGCAAGGATGAGATTCCCATGCTTTGGATTGCCGCACCCTTGACCGGGCTTTTGGTGCAGCCCATCATCGGATACTTGAGTGACAACACCTGGCATCCGAGGTGGGGAAGGCGCCGTCCCTTCTTTTTGATTGGGGCCATTCTCAGCTCGATTGCGTTGTTTTTCGTGCCATACAGCAGCGAGCTCTGGATGGCGGCCGGATTCTTGTGGATTCTCGATGCCAGCATCAATGTGAGTATGGAGCCTTTCCGCGCGCTTGTCGCGGACAAATTGCCGGAATCGCAGCGCAGTTATGGATTTGTGTTGCAAACCCTGATCATTGGCATTGGCACGTGGATTGCGTCAAATTTGCCTTGGTTCGTGACCGAGTTGGGCGTGTCGAACGAGGCGGGAGCAGGTGAGTTGCCGCAAAGTGTTTACGTGGCGTTTGCCATCGGGGCGGCGGTCTTTTTGGCCAGCATTTTGGTGACTGTGTTCACCACGACTGAATACCCCCCTGAGGTGTTGGGTTTGGGAGAGGAGGAAGACACCAAGGGCTCTGGTTTGATGGAAATTGTGGAGTTCATCAAGGGCATGCCTCCTGTCATGGCCAAACTGGGCGTGGTCCAGTTCTTCAGCTGGTTTGCGTTCTTCACCATGTGGTCTTTTGCCACACCAGCATTGACCGAGGCCGTCTTCCAAGCGCCTTTGCCTGCGGAGGGGGCTGCGGATTACGATGTGCTGCGCTTGGCGTACGATCAGGCGGCCAACGCCGTGTCCAGTGCCATGGGGATGTACGGATTGAGCAGCATGGTCTTTGCATTGTTGCTGTCTTTGTGGACCTCTCGCAAAGGGTTGAATCGTCGTTGGACGCACTTGGTCAGCTTGGCCATCGGTGGATTGGGCTTTGTGTCCATGTCTTGGTGGAATCCAGAGACTGCGGGTTGGTTGAATGCCAGCTTCGCCTGCATTGGGATTGCGTGGGGAAGCATTTTGAGCATGCCCTATGCCATGTTGTCTGGGGCGGTTCCCTCTCGGAAAATGGGCGTGGGAATGGGGGTGTTCAACATGTTCATTGTGTTGCCCCAAATTTTGGCTGCCCTTGGAGGCATTGTGTGGCTCAACGACCTCCTGTTTTCGGGGGACGTGGTTAAAACCATGGTCATTGCAGGCGGAAGTCTTTGGTTTGCCGCAGCAAGCAACCTGCTGATCTCGAAGGAAGAGGCATAAATATGTGTCCAGGGCTGAGCGAATTGTGTATGGGTACATGTGCACAACTCGAGGCCGTGTGTTTTTGACACTTTGTCAAGTCTAGGTTATCTTTGAACGGGGAAAATGTATCCTCGTCGAGGTGTTGTGCGGTTTTGTCGAAGCAGCGAGAGTCGCAAGCATCTTGTCAAAAGCTCCTATTTTCAAAACACATGCGTTATTCTTTTTTGCTTTTGTCGGCATTGTTTGCGTGGACGGCTCAAGGCCAAACCACGTTCAATGTGGACATGACCTGTGCGCCTGAGGGCTTCACAGATGTCTTCGTGACCGGTCCATGGTGCGGCTGGTGTGCCAATGACACGTACAACACCATGACGGACCCAGATGGGGATGGGGTGTACACCGTGACTGTCGCTGATTTGGTAGGCACGGTCGAGTACAAATACGCCATCAATGGCTTCGCCGATCAGGAGAATCTGGTCAACGACATGGTGGATGGCGCCTCTTGTGCGCCTGTGACCGACTTCAACGGATACGCCAACCGCCAAATCGAAGCCAACGGCACCGCCAACGATTTCTATGGCACGTGCGATGGCACATGCAATGACGTCGTCCCAGAGCCCGCGGTAGATGTGACCTTTCAGGTAGACATGAGCCAATATGCCGGGACGTTCGGTACGGTGAACATCAATGGTGGATTCAACGGTTGGTGTGGTGGATGCGCTGTGATGACCGACGACGACGGTGACGGCGTGTTTGGCATCACCATCCCCTTGTCTCCTGCCACCTACGAATACAAATTCACCTTGGACGGTTGGACTGCCCAAGAAGAATTCACGGAAGGCGACGCGTGCACGAGCACCATCGACGGTTTCACCAACCGCACTCTCGACGTCACAGAGGCCACCACCCTTGATGCGGTGTGCTACAACAGTTGCGATGCTTGTCCTACAGAATCTGGCCCAGAACACGCCATCACGTTCCGTGTGAACATGAGCGAAGAGACGACCAACCCCATTGGTGTGTTCATCGCAGGAAGCTTCCAAGGATGGTCTGCGGGCTCCACGGCCATGACCGACGATGACGGAGACGACATCTGGGAATACACCGCCATGATTGCGGAAGGCGAGGCTGTGGAATACAAGTTCATCAACGGTCCAAACTGGGGGCTTGACGAGTCTGTTCCAGTCGCATGTGCTGTCAATGGCAACCGTGGATACACTGTGGGTGCAGAAGACGCCATTTTGGATGCAGTTTGCTTCGCCTCTTGCACAGCTTGTGGGGATGCTTTGCCAACCGAAGATGTGACGTTCACCGTGTTGACTGACAACATCACCGTGGCGGCCGATGGCATCTACCTCGCCGGCGCCATGAATGGCTGGAGCGGTGAACAAATGAACGACAATGGGGATGGCTCTTGGAGCTTGACCAAGTCACTCGAAGCCGCCACCTACGAATTCAAATTCCAAAACGGCCTCGACGGCTGGGAGGAGTTGGATTGCGGTGGCAACCGCTCCTTGGAAGTGGCCTTGGGGGAGCCAGTCGCCTACCAAGGGTGTTTTGCCCAGTGTTCCGAGGTGTGTTCTGTGGATCCCGATGCAGCAGACATCACGTTCCAAGTGGATGCTTCTCAAATCGCGGTCTCTGCCGATGGCTTGTACTTGATCGGTTCTTTCACAGAACCTGCGTGGCAGCTCGGTGCCATTGCCATGAACGACGACGATGGAGACAACATTTGGACGGCCACAGTGAATGTGGATGGCCCAGCAGCGTTCCAATACAAGTTCAACAACGGCTTGGCGGTAAGCATTGACAGCTTGCCTGATTACTCTGGCGAGGAAAATGCCGACTTCATTGCGGGCGGTTGCGGTGTGAACAACGGTGTGGGTGGTTCTAACCGCCTTCATGAGCGCTCAGGCGTGGCCGAAACCCTCGATGTGGTTTGTTTCAACAGCTGTGAGGCCTGCGTCGCGGCGCCTTCAGTGTTGGTGGCCACTGTGGATCTTTGTGGTGCCGCTGCGGATACCGTGCGGATGACAGGTCCTTTCTGGGCTTGGGACCCCATTGCCGGCCCCATGGCGACAGACAACGGAGATGGAACTTGGTCCGTGACTTTTGATCCTGCACCTACAGACAACATGGAGTACCTCTGGATTGTCGATGGCGTCCAAGAGAACCTCATTCAAGCGATGGTCGATGGAGGTGCCTGCGCACCTGTCACTGACTATGCGAACTACGCGAACCGCCTTTGGGAAGTGGGTGCTGAGAATCCTTCAGACGTCTACAACTCATGCAGCGCTTGTGACGGAACGGGGGGTGGCGCCACGACGTTCAATGTGGACATGACATGCGTGGATGCCGCTGGTGCGACCGTGAATGGCGCAACGTCCTTCACGGAGGTGTTTGTGACTGGCCCATGGTGTGGCTGGTGTTCTGCAGACGGCTACAACGTGTTGACCGACGCCGACGGCGATGGCATCTACAGTGTCGAGGTCAGCGGTCTTACGGGAACCGTGGAATACAAGTATGGCATTGATGGGTTCTCCGACCAAGAGCAGCTTGTAGATGACATGGCGAACGGTGCAGATTGCGCCCCCGTCACGGACTTTGCAGGCTACGCCAACCGTCAGGTTGAGGCTGGTGCCACGTCCAATGATGTGTTCGGAAGCTGCAGCTCTTGTGAGGACCAAGTGGCTCCTGCCAACGTGACCTTCCGCGTGGACATGAACCAATATGCCGAAGCCTACGCCTACGATGGAGTGTTCCTCAACGGCAGCTTCAACGGCTGGTGTGGAGGTTGCAATCCCATGTCAGACGACGACGGAGATGGCGTTTGGGAAGTCACCTTGTCACTTGCTGTTGGAACCATCGAGTACAAATTCACCCTGGATGGATGGAATTACCAGGAAGAGTTGGCCGGAATTGAGGGCATTGACGCATGCACATCGTTGATCGATGGCTTCACGAACCGCTCATTGACCTTTGACGCCGACGTGGTCCTTGACGCGGTCTGTTGGGAGTCTTGCGGTGCATGTGCTGTGGCAGGAGGATGCACTGATCCAGCTTTCATTGAATACGATCCTTACGCGACCCAGGACGATGGCAGCTGTGGTGTGTTGATTGTTTACGGATGCATTTACGATGCAGCGAGCAACTACAACCCGATTGCCAACGTGGACGACAACTCTTGCGAATTCACGGAGACGAACGATTGCGCGGCTGACTTGGACGGTGACGGTTCTGTCACCACGGGTGACTTGCTCGCGTTCTTGGCGACATTCGGTTTGACTTGTCTCTGAACGACAAAATCTCAACATTGAAAAGGGGGGCCTTCGGCCTCCCTTTTTTTTGTGCCTGATGCAACGCATCGGGTCTTGATGGAAGGGAGGCAAGTATCTTTGGTGCATGGAACCTCTTGTGACGACGCGATTGCCCACGCAGTGGGGAGACTTTAACATGTATGCATTTGAAAGTGGGGTGTCGTCACAGCCTCACCTCCTGTTGTGTTCGTCGAAAGAGCCCGTGGAGCTGCCCTTGGTTCGTGTGCATTCAGAATGCTGGACAGGGGATGTGGTGGGGTCCCTTCGCTGTGATTGTGGCCCTCAACTCGAGGCTTCACTCAAGCAGGTGGCCCTCGAAGGAGGCGCGGTCATTTACCTTCGACAAGAAGGGCGGGGAATCGGTTTGGTTGAAAAGTTGAAAGCGTACAACCTTCAAGATGAAGGGATGGACACCTACGAGGCCAACGAGCATTTGGGACATCAACGAGATGCGCGAAGATTTGATGTTGCAGCAGAGATGTTGGGTGCGCTTGGCTGGAATGCCATTCGACTCTTGACAAACAATCCTGACAAGGTGCGTGACTTGCAATTGGCTGGAATTGATGTGCATGAGGTTGTGCCTATAGAAATGCCTCCCAACGAGCACAACGCAGATTACCTCTCCGCCAAGGCAGAGGAGGTGAAGCACAGGCACACGCGCACATGAAAAAAGGGCCCCGAAGGGCCCTAGCGAAGAACTTGGTTAAGCGGACGGAGTTCTCTGCGTCCAAATCAAATTTCGAAAAATCACACCCAACCTGATGCTTTCGAAATAAGGCAACACGTTTTATTTAAGTTGCAACGTATTCTGTTGGGGCGCAAATCACGATTTGCGTTCCTTCGTGCAGCCATGATTGGGTCAATGATGAGACAGCCAGTGATGAGACATATGCAGCCTTGCGACCTGAAACGTGCTGTCATGGTCATGGTGATGTTCATTGTAGAAGTCGGGGTTGGCTTTTGTCAGTCTCCATGGCTTCACCCCAACGAGCACAGTCGTGCCCCACATTACTTGGATTGGATTGATCAATTGGAGGCTGATACGGGTTGGGAGCGCGCGTCCTTGTTGACCACCTTGCCCAGTGGTCGTTTGGTTCGCATGTCGGCCCACGCGATCGACAGTGGAGAAAATGCATGGGTCCACATCAATGGAGACATGCGTTGGGTGGTTCGGATGAACGATCCCCTGAAAAACGAGAGTGTCAGTTTGGTGGAGGGATACAATGGTGGGGCTCTCGACTTTGTTTGGCAGGATCACTTGTACAGCTTGGGGGGGTACGGATTGTGGCGGCGTCATTTTGATTTGATTCGCTTTCACGGCGGCAAAGAGGCGTGGCAGTTTGTGGCGACCCAAGGTGACGCACCGGAGGTTCGGGGAGATTCGGATGCAACCGTGTGCTTGCATGCCCACGGCAAAGCACTTTTGTTCGTGGATCCCATCGCAGCTCCTGGCTACGATGGGGCCTTCAATTACGTGTATTACGTGCTTGATCTTCAGGAACGCAATTGGACGTGCAAAGGGATTCTCGATGCGCGGCTCGGTCAGATTCGAAACGTCATCAATTTTGCAGGTGGTGCCTTGATGTTGAATGCGACAGGGGAGATGATTTGGGTGGATTTTGAGCATGAAACTGCTCATCTCTTGCCCAATCGGTCGAAGATGCTCAAAGACTTTTTGTCCTGGCACGGGGAAGATGGACGGATGACCTTTGTTGGCGATTCAACGGTTTGGCATATGTGGAATGGAGAGCGCCTTGAATTGGCCATTCCTTGGCAGGCTTTGGGCGATGCTCCTGGAATTCCGCTCTATGACGAGGCGGGCCTTGTGAAGGATCCCCTGGGGTCCATCACTGCGGAAGAAGAAGCGGCGGTCAAGGACAACGAGACCTTGAATGTACTTGGGGTGCTGCCTTGGATCGTGACCGTGTTGATGGCGTGTTGGTTGTGGCTTGAACGCCAGAAGCGATCGAACAGGAGGGAGCCGGGGATTCGGGTAGAAAAGGGAGGCGCTGAGTCAGCTGCTGCCAAAATGCAATATTCTGCCCTGACCCAAATGATCCTCGATCACACGGGAAAACACTTTGAAACAGAGGAATTGGATGAACTGTTGGGCATCGCACATTTGGCGTCTCCCGACACTCTGCGTTCTCAGCGGGCACGTATGATTCAGCGAGTCAACACGGAATTCCGAGTGACCCAAGGTCATGACCTCATTGTCCGCAAAAGAGCCTTCAACGATCGTCGCAGGAGCATTTATCTCGTTGGCGAAGTTGATGAGCAGGGCTTGGCTGGCGAGGGCCCCGGTCAAGGTCGTGATGCGTAAGCGTTACATGGAGAGGGCATGCATCCATTCCATGCACAAAATGGCGCCAATGGTCCCCACGGCGTAACCCAATACCGCGAGCAATACGCCCACAGGTGCAAGGGCGGGTGAAAAGGCACTGGCCACGATGGGCGCAGAAGCGGCACCACCGACGTTGGCCTGCGATCCCACGGCCACAAAGAAGAAAGGAGCTTTGATGAGTTTGGCGACCAACAGAAGGACCACGATGTGGACGAGCATCCAAATCAATCCAATGCTGACGGCACTTCCATACATGGCCCAGTTTTCAATCAAACTGCCAATGTCCATCTTCATGCCGATGGTGGCGACAAGAATGTACAAGAAGACCGAGCCCATCTTGCTGGCGCCGGCACCTTCGTAGGACTTGGCGCGGGTGAAGCTCAGGGCGATGCCAATGGCGGTGGCGGTCACCACAAGCCAAAAGAAACCCTTGGTCACAGAGGACAGGTAGATGGCGGGGGAATCGGGGTTGGCTGCCATGGTTTGGTCGAGCCATGCGGTGAGGGCCACAGAGGCGTTGTCCGCCACCAAATGGGCCACGGCGACACCACCAAAGGCGATGGCCACAATGACCATCCAGTCTGGGAAGGAGGGGATGCGGGCGGATTTGGCTTGGAGCTGTTCCACCTTGTTCTGAAGTTCATTGACTGAGGAGGCGTCGGCCTTGAGCCACCCGTCGATCTTTTCGCGGATGCCTGCCCCAAAGAGCAGAAATGGCATCCACAAATTGGCCACAAACACGTCGACGATGAGCATGATGGAGAACTGATCGTCGAGGGTGTCTGAAATTTCCTTCAACGCGGCTTGGTTGGCGCCCCCGCCAATCCAACTGCCCGCCACTGTGCTCAAACCACGCCAGTAGGCGTCCGGATCGTTTCCTCCCAACACAGAGGGGTCAGATTGCCCCACCAGCCAAAGCGCGAACGGACCTCCCATGACAATGCCGGCTGTCGCTGCAAAAAACATGACAATGGCTTTGGGGCCGAGGTTGTAGATCCCTTTGAGGTCGATGGACAAACACAGCAAAATCAAACTTGCAGGCAACAAATATCTCGATGCAACGAAGTACAAGTTGCTTTCTTCGCCATTCACGATTCCCAATGAATTGAGGGCAGCGGGAATGAAGTAGCACATCAACAACGCCGGCACGAAGGTGTAGAATCGTTTGAATTGCGGCAAGGAGTGGGTGTAAAACACCAAGCCCAAGGCGCCGGCAAGCAAGCCAAGAACCACAGCATCGTTGGTGAACAAGGCCTGAAGCAACAGGGAGGAGGAGAGGGTGGAAGTCATCGTGAGGCGGGTTTGGGCAAAAATGCCACAAACAGGCGCAAATGAAAAACGGCCCGCGCGTGAAGCGCAGGCCGTCCTCTTCATTTGGTTCCTGGCAGAACCGAACCCTATCACCAGACCATCAATGGGATGTTTCCGGATGGAGTGGAGGTCCCCACTTGGATGAAGTAGGTGCCTGGTGCGATGGATTCTCGAATGGGGTATCCCACAGTTCCGGGGGATTTGACGATGCCTGTTCCCTGCCAAACAACACGTCCGTCAGACGCCAACACGCGGATGGCGGTTTGGTCGTCGTCCAAGCCCGACACAAAGACCATGTTGTGCTCCGGGCTCATGGGGTTGGGGAACAAATTCAGTGCAGGAGCTTCGAAGAAGTCACCCACGTTGTCGGTGCTCACCTCGTCGTCCACCTCGTCACAAATGCCATCGCCATCAAGGTCGTTGAGGCAGTTGCCATCACAGTCGTAGTACATCTCGGCATAGGTGCACGATCCGTCGCTGTCGGTGGCCGTGGCGTCGAAGTTGCAGGCATCTGCATCCTCGCAACCCGCGATTTCCAATTCGTCACATACGCCGTCGCCGTCGGTGTCATTCAAGCAGGCGCCATCGCAATCGAAGTACGTTTCAGCGTAATCGCATGAACCGTCGTTGTCCGTGGCCTCGACTTGGTAGTTGCACGCTGAGGCGTCATCGCATCCTGCGATTTCGAGCTCATCACACACGCCGTCACCATCGGTATCCTGAATGCATTCGCCGTAGCAGTCGTAGTGTTCTTCTGCCCAAAAGCACAGGTCGTCGTTCGCCACCGTGGCTTGGGCGCTGTAGTTGCAAGCGCTCGGCTCTGTGCAGCCTGCCTCATAAGAGCACTCTTCGCCGGCCCCGGGGGGATCCGTGGCCTCTGGGTTGTAGTTGCTGGCAATGATGTCTTGGCACCCTGGGATTTCCAACTCATCGCACACCAAGTCATTGTCGATGTCGTGGATGCAGCCTTCGCAAGTGTAGAATTCGGCGGGGTACTCGCAAGATCCGTCGTTGTCGGTGGCCAACGCATCGAAGTTGCACGCATCGACGTCATCGCAGCCGCCGACTTCCAACTCGTTGCAAATTCCATCTCCGTCGGTGTCCGTGATGCAAACCCCGTCGCAGGTGTAGAACGTCTCAGGGTATTCGCACGCACCAGCGTCGGTGGCATCCGCATTGTAGTTGCATGACTGTACGTCTTGACACCCTGCAATTTCCAGCTCGTCGCAGACGCCGTCACCATCGTTGTCATTCAAGCAGACACCGTCGCAATCGTAATGCGTTTCCGCGTATTCACAGGACTCATCATTGTCCGTGGCGGAAGGGGCGAAGTTGCACGCGGTGTTGTCATCGCACCCTTCGACTTCCAATTCGTCACACACGCCGTCGCCATCCGTGTCATGGACGCAGGTGCCGTCACAGTTGTAGTGGCTGGCGGGGTAGTCGCAGCCACTGGAAATGGTGGCCGAAGCGTCGTAGTTGCATCCATTCGGATCCGTACAACCCGCGCAAGAAGTGTACTCGCAAGACCCGTCGTTGTCAGTGGCGCTGGCCACGTAGTTGCACGCACTGTTGTCGGTGCAACCCTCCGTTTCAAAAGGGTCACAAGTGCCATCGCCATCTGAGTCCATCAGGCATTCTCCCGCGCAGTTGTAGTGCTGTTCCGCGAACGTACAGCTGCCATCGTCCCAAAGGGCGCCCGGCGCGAAGTTGCATGCGTTCACATCTTGGCAGCCTGAGGTTTCGGAAGCATCGCAAACGCCATTGTTGTTTTCGTCAGCACAACCCTCCATTTCCGTTGCCTCTAACGCACACACTTCCCAGGTTCCGAGCGCACCGTAATCGTTGTTTGTGTTGTCCAATTCAAGCAACACTTCTCCAGCAGCGTTGGTGAGACTCACGCTGCCCCCAATGTCACAAATGCCGTCGTCGCCAAAATCAATGGAGCACAGGCCATCGCCGTTGGTGTCTTCCATGACCAAGTTGTAGCAGCCGACGGGCACACAGCCTGATTCAATGTAGGACTGCGCGCCAATGGGATAGTCTCCGCCTTCCATGACTGCATTGCCCTCGTCGTCTTCAATGCGCCAGCTGATCTCGTTGGCCCAGTTGTCCGCATTCAGCGTCATGGTCCAAAAATCGCTTTGCTCTTGCACAATGCGGTGCGTGAAGTGGTCGTTGCCCGCGAAATCGTCCTGCACATTGTTCAAGAGCGTGACAGTCATGTTCAATTCGTTCGTGTCTGCGTTCAGCGCCAACTCCGGCAGCATGACTTGCACACTGGCACCGGCAGCCACAGATTCTTGGTGAATCGTGGCAAAAGTAGAGAGGCCATTGATGGAGGTGGTCAATTCGAAACCCTGAACCGCGTGGCTCCCAAAATTGGTGACAATCACCTCAGGAGTGAGGGCGGGAATGCAGGTGGATTCACCCACATTGGCCAAGCCTGCGATGGTCAAATCCCGCTGGGTCACGGGAACGCCACCCAGGCTCTCCAGCAAGCTCGATCGCACAGATTCGAGGGACCCCCGCATGCGGTCGCGCTGCCCCGCGGTGAACATGTTTTTGCATCCCTCCCACGAATAGTCCATGTAATTCTCAATCTGGGCACCGTCGCATTCGGGGGCGGTGTTGCAGCCGTCCTCATGGGCCTGGGTTGGTGGGGTGTCGCACACCAAGTCTCCTTGCGTTTCGCAGTTGGTCTCCGACGTGCATGACATGGTGTTGGAGAACGTGTGGTACAGAGAGAGGTGGTGGCCCATCTCGTGGGTGATGGTCTTGTTCAAGGTGCGTCCAGGCTTCAATTCGCCTTCAAGCCCAAATGCATTGTAGAGCACCACAATGCCGTCACGGGCGTCGTTGGTGGGGCCGAGGTAAGCGAAGCCCTGAACGCCATTGCCTCCGTTGTTGCCATTGATTTCTGGAACCACAAAAATGTTCACGTAATCTTCTCCATACCAGGTGGTGAGACTTTTGACGGCGGTTTGATCCGCGGCCTCGTCGTCCTGGCCATTGCTGATGCCGCGCGTTGCATAACCGGGCACACTGTTGCCATTGATGCGAACGATGCCATTGGTCGGTTCACCCTCGGGGGTGCGTCGTGCCAGCTCGAACTCGATGAAAGTGTCAGCACCTTCTCCATCTCCCAAGGTTCCAGGCCGCTTTCGAAAGTCGTCATTCAATCCTTCTATCGCAGACAGGATTTGGGCATCGGTGATGTTTTCGTCGACGCCCAGGGGAGAGCCGCGGTGAATGACGTGAACCACCACGGGAATGGTGTACACGTCCAAGTTGTTCCGCGGCATGCCTGCCGTCTCCGCGAGATGGTGGTTCACGGATGCAACACCATCAGCATAAGAAGGGCTCAAACCCATCAGCAACACATGGGATTCTTCGGTTCCGCAAGGGGCGTCATCTTGGCACCAAGTGAAACACTGGAAGGCAAAGCAGGTCAGGGTGAGCAGGAAAAGTCTGAGGAAAGCCATTGGATTCGCTGTTCCATCAAAGTTCTCGCCTTCAATCGGTTTGAGGAGAGGGATGCAGGGAGCTTACCAACAGTGAGTGTGTGTGTTCTATGGATAATGTGGAGAGACAAAAAAAGAGGGATGCAGCGTGTGCCACATCCCTCCAAAGGTGTTTAGAATGATTCGTTTCGATGCTCAAAGGTCTTCCACTTCCGAGCAATAAAGACCAAAGAACTGCAACAAGTCCAGCAAATCTTCCAGCTGAATGTGCCCATCTCCATTGATGTCTGCATAGCACGATGCGATGCACGTGCCGTTGTCCATGGTGGCCAGCGGGTCGTAGTTGGGGGCATTGGGGAAGGTGCACCCCACCACCTCGTCGGCGTCACAGAGGCCGTTTTGGTTGTAGTCGCTGCAGCAGTCTTCGGGATTGCCTACGCAGGTGTCGACGTCGTCGCAAATGCCGTCGTTGTCGGCGTCTGACGTGCACCCTCCTCCGCAAATGCCGAGGGCGTCGAGCTGGCTTCCGTCACAATCGCAGTCACCCGCAGGAATGTCCGCACAACCGCACTCGTAGATTTCACCAGGGCCGTTGCAGACTCCGCAAGAGTCGAGTTCACCGATGCATTCGTCCACATCGTCACAAATGCCATCGGCATCGGCATCTGCCACACAGTCGCCACCGCAGACGCCCACAGCGTCAAGCAGGTTGCCGTCACAGTCACAGTCGCCTTCGGGAATGTCTGAGCATCCACACTCGTAGATTTCACCAGGGCCGTTGCAGACTCCGCAAGAGTCGAGTTCACCGATGCATTCGTCCACATCGTCACA
>CBFHRO010000040.1:0-19036 GCA_965658245.1 uncultured Flavobacteriales bacterium | reverse complement strand
AGACTTCTTGGTCTTGGATCCTTTGCTGCTGTAAACGTCGAGTTTCATTATGCTTCAGGCTTACGGATGATGACAGTGGAACCTTTGTGGCCTGGGACCGCGCCCTTCACCACGAGCAAACCTTCTTCCGGCATGACTTTCAAAACCTCAAGGTTTTCAATGGTCACTCGGCTGTTGCCCATTTGACCTGCCATGCGCATGCCTTTGAAGACACGGGCTGGCGTCGAAGCCGCACCAATGGAACCTGGCGCGCGCAGACGGTTGTGCTGGCCGTGAGTCGCTTGACCCACACCGCCAAAACCGTGGCGCTTCACGACGCCCTGGAAGCCCTTTCCTTTGGACTTGCCCACGACGCTGACGTACTCACCTTCAGCGAACACGTCGTCCACTTTCACGGTGTCACCAGGTTGAAGTTCCTGTTCAAATGCGTGGAATTCCACGAGCCTGCGCTGTGGAGCCACACCGGCACGCTTGAAATGGCCTTGCATGGCCTTCGAAGTGTGCTTTTCGGAACGCTCGCCGTAACCGAGCTGAACGGCTTCGTAGCCGTCCCGCTCGAGGGTACGTACTTGCGTCACGACGCAAGGACCAACTTCCAACACTGTGCATGGGAGATTCTTCCCAGCGGCACTGTAGATGCTGGTCATGCCTACTTTTTTCCCTATGAGTCCGGGCATGGTGTTTGTTTTTTATGAGTGAGACCTGATCGGGAAATCAGACCTTGATTTCTACTTCAACTCCGCTGGGCAACTCCAAACGCATGAGCGCATCCACCGTCTTGGAAGACGAGCTGTAGATGTCAATCAAACGTTTGTAAGAGCTCAACTCAAATTGCTCACGGCTCTTCTTGTTCACGTGAGGTGAGCGCAAGACCGTGTAAATGCGTTGGTGGGTGGGCAGAGGTACGGGACCACTGATCACGGCGCCAGTAGACTTCACAGTCTTGACAATCTTTTCAGCCGATTTGTCGACCAAATTGTGGTCGTACGACTTGAGCTTGATGCGAATTTTCTGCGTCATGACTTGGGTGATTAGCCTTTGGCGGCTTCAATGACTTGTTCTTGAATGTTGTTGGGCGCCTCAGCGTAGTGGCTGAAGCTCATGCTTGACGTGGCACGGCCAGAGGTCAACGTACGGAGGTCAGTCACGTACCCGAACATCTCAGACAGAGGCACCTTGGCATTCACCACGGTCTTGCCCGAACGCTCGTCGGTCCCCTCGATCAAAGCGCGACGCTTGTTCAAGTCACCGATGACGTCACCCATGTTCTCTTCAGGTGTGACCACCTCGAGCTTCATGAGTGGCTCCAAAATCTTAGGCTGGCAATTCTTCACTGCTGCGCGGTAGGCAAACTTGGCGGCTTGCTCAAACGACAGCTGGTCAGAGTCGACGTTGTGATAGCTTCCGTCGATGAGTTCCACAGACATGCTGTCCATGGGGTAACCCGCGAGGACACCATTTTGCATGGCCTCCTTGAAGCCCTTCTCCACGGAAGGAATGAATTCCTTGGGAACGTTGCCGCCCTTCACAGAGCTCACGAACACCAAGCCCTCCTTTTCAGGGTCAGGAGAGGGTCCAATCTTCACAATGATGTCGGCGAACTTACCGCGACCGCCTGACTGCTTCTTGTACACTTCACGGTGATCGGCAGATCCGAAGATGGCCTCTTTGTACGCCACACGTGGCTGGCCTTGGTTGCACTCCACGTTGAATTCGCGCTTCATGCGGTCAATCAAAACTTCGAGGTGCAATTCACCCATGCCGGAGATGACCGTTTGGCCACTTTCCTCGTCGGTTGAAACCTGGAAGGTCGGATCCTCTTCGGAGAGCTTGTTCAACGCCGTGCCAAGTTTGTCCATGTCCGCCTGGGACTTGGGCTCGATGGCGATGCCAATCACAGGTGCGGGGAAGCTCATGCTTTCCAACACGATGGGCGCCTTCTCGTCGCACAACGTGTCCCCTGTACGGATGTCTTTGAAGCCGACCACAGCACCGATGTCACCTGCTTCGAGGCAATCGATGGGGTTCTGCTTGTTGGAGTGCATTTGGAAGATGCGGCTGATGCGCTCTTTCTTGTTGGAACGGGTGTTCTTCACGTAAGAACCAGCCGGAAGCTCTCCGGAGTAGGCGCGCACGAAGCACAAGCGGCCCACGAAGGGATCAGTGGCAATCTTGAAGGCAAGTCCAGAGAAGGGCTCGCTTGGATCGGGCTTGCGCTCCATTTCGACGGACTCGTCGTCGGGATCGGTGCCCGTGATGCTCTCCACGTCGTAGGGAGAAGGCAAGTACATCATCACGGCGTCCAACATGGTCTGCACACCTTTGTTCTTGAAGGCAGAGCCGCACAAGATGGGTGTGATGTCCATGGCGATGGTCGCCTTGCGAATCGCCTCGACAATCTCTTCTTTGGTGAGGCTGTCTGGGTCCTCAAAGTACTTCTCCATCAAGGAGTCGTCTTGTTCAGCCGCAGCTTCGATGAGCTTTTCACGGTACTCCGCCACGGTGTCCAAGAGGTCCTCCGGCATGGGAATCTCGTCCCAGGTCATGCCTTTGTCCTCCTCGTTCCAAACGTAGGCTTTGTTGTCGATCAAGTCGACGACACCTCGGAAGGTCTCTTCTGCTCCAATGGGCACCTGCAGGGGCACAGGGCGTGCACCCAACATCTCCTTGATCATGCCGACCACATTGAAGAAATCTGCACCTGAACGGTCCATCTTGTTCACGAAGCCGATGCGAGGCACGCCATACTTGTCTGCGAGACCCCAGTTGGTCTCGGACTGTGGCTCCACACCTGACACCGCGCAGAAAAGGCCCACCGCGCCGTCGAGGACCCGAAGTGAACGCTCCACCTCCACGGTGAAATCCACGTGACCTGGGGTGTCGATGATGTTGATGCGGTACTCTTTGTCTTGGAAGTTCCAGAAACAAGTGGTCGCAGCAGACGTGATCGTGATGCCACGCTCCTGCTCTTGTTCCATCCAGTCCATCGTCGCTGCACCATCGTGCACCTCACCGATTTTGTGACTGATTCCTGTGTAGTACAGGATGCGCTCCGTGGTTGTGGTCTTGCCAGCATCCACGTGGGCCATGATGCCAATGTTGCGCGTAAAGTTGAGGTCTCTCTTAGCCATAACTCAGATCGTTGAGGTCAGTGTCAGAAACGGAAGTGTGCAAAGGCTTTGTTCGCTTCCGCCATGCGGTGCGTGTCTTCCTTCTTCTTAAAGGCCGACCCTTCCTCTTTGGAAGCGGCGATGATTTCAGCGGCCAAACGTTCAGCCATGCTCTTCTCATTGCGCTTGCGAGAGAAGTCAATGAGCCACTTCATGGCCATGCTCAACTTGCGGCTGTCGCGAATGGGCGTTGGGATTTGGAAAGTCGCACCCCCCACACGGCGGCTGCGTACCTCTACCCCTGGAGTGATGTTCTCCAAAGCCTTCTTAAACGTTTCCAAACCATCTTCTCCGGTGCGTTCTGCGACCCGATCGATGGCGCTGTAGAAAATCGTGAATGCCACGCTCTTCTTCCCGTCCAGCATCAGGTTGTTCACGAACGTGGTCACTTGCGTATCTCCAAAACGTGCGTCTGGGAGAATGCGGTGCTTTTTGGCGACTCTTCTTCTCATGGCTCAGCTTACTTTTTGGCCTTGGGGCGCTTGGTACCGTACTTCGAACGGCGCTGCATGCGGCCGTCCACTCCAGCGGTGTCAAGCGCACCGCGCACAATGTGGTAACGCACACCTGGGAGGTCTTTCACACGTCCGCCGCGCACAAGCACAATGCTGTGTTCTTGGAGGTTGTGTCCTTCACCGCCGATGTAGGCGTTCACTTCGTTGCCGTTGGTAAGGCGCACACGGGCGACTTTACGCATGGCTGAGTTTGGCTTCTTGGGCGTGGTCGTGTACACACGAACGCAAACGCCACGGCGTTGTGGACATGAGTCCAAAGCGGCCGATTTACTCGCCTGAGTCTTCGTGACTCTTCCCTTGCGGATGAGCTGCTGGATGGTAGGCATCGTCTAGGTTTGACGTTAATCTATGGGCATAAAATACTTCCCCCCCAAATTCTAAAGGGGGTGCAAAAGTAGACGAAACCAATGAAAAAACAAGGGGTCTCAGGAGATTTTTCTGGCGAATTCTCCAACAAGACCCGGAAGCACCTCGGGCGCAGTGCGTTCCCAAAGTTCATCGGGGATGCAACTCGTCACCTTACCTTCGGCTTGTGAATTTTCTCCACGACTTGAATGACGCCCAGCGCGAGGCCGCGGCCAACGTCGATGGCCCCATGATGGTCATTGCAGGAGCGGGCTCGGGGAAAACGCGGGTTTTGACCTACCGCATTGCCCACATGATGACACAGGGGGTGGATCCCTTTTCGATTTTGGCCTTGACCTTCACCAACAAAGCCGCGCGTGAGATGAAGGAGCGCATTGGCAAGCTGGTGGGCGAAAGTGAGGCCAAAAACCTCTGGATGGGCACCTTCCACAGTGTGTTTGCACGCATCCTCCGCATCGAATGCGAGCGCATCAACTACCCACGGAACTTCACCATTTACGACACCCAGGACAGCCGCAGCTTGTTGAAGGACATCATCAAAGGCATGGGCCTTGACGACAAAGTGTACAAGCCCGCCGGCGTTCAATCTCGGATCAGCTCCGCGAAGAACAACCTGATTGATGCAAGTGCATACGCGGAGCACGGGGAGATTCGTTCCGAAGACCAGCAGTCCGGCCGTCCGATGCTCGCCGACATCTACGCCCAATATGAGATCCGATGCTTCCGCGCAGGCGCCATGGACTTTGACGACCTGTTGTACAAGATGAACGTGCTCCTTCGGGACTTCCCCGATTTGCTGAACAAGTACCAGCATCGGTTCCGATACATTTTGGTGGACGAGTACCAGGACACCAACTTCGCCCAATACCTCATCATCAAGCAGCTGGGGGCGGTGCATGAAAATGTGTGCGTGGTGGGCGACGATGCCCAAAGCATCTATGCCTTCCGCGGCGCGAACATCCAGAACATCCTCAACTTCAAGAAGGACTACCCAGAGGCCAAGATGTACAAGCTCGAGCAGAACTACCGCTCGACCTCGCACATCGTGAAGGCCGCCAATTCTGTGATTGCCAAAAACCAAGACCAAATCCCCAAAGAGGTTTGGACCTCCAATGCCGAAGGAGAGAAAATCAAGGTCTTTCGTGCCACATCGGACAACGACGAAGGGCGGTTTGTGGCCAACCGGATTTTTGAGGTGCGCGGCCACGACCAATGTCAGTACAAGGACTTCGCCATTCTTTACCGCACCAACGCCCAGTCGCGGTCCTTTGAAGAGAGCTTGCGCAAACTCAACGTCCCCTACCGCATCTATGGAGGCTTGTCGTTTTACCAGCGCAAGGAAGTCAAGGACCTGTTGGCGTACTTCCGCCTCACCGTGAACCCCAACGACGACGAGAGCTTCAAGCGGGTCGTCAACTACCCCGCGCGCGGCATCGGCAAAACGTCGATGGACAAATTGATCGCCCACGCGGCAAGCCAAGAAATCAGCCTGTGGCAGGCCCTTCACCCCGAGGACGGCGTGCCCCCGGCGCCGTTGAAGGGTGCGGCATGGAAAAAGCTGAGCGAATTTGTCGCCATGGTGGCGGCGTTTTCGGCGGAGTCCAACCAAGCCAATGCGCATGCCGTCGGTTTGGCCATTGCGAAGCGGTCCGGATTGGTGCACGCCTTGTATTCGGACAAAACCCCTGAGGGGGTGGCGCGCTATGAAAACGTGCAAGAATTGCTCAATGCGCTGCAGGGCTTTGTCGAGAATCCCTTGAACGAGGAAGCCCAAAGCCTGTCCGACTTTCTCATCGATGTGGCGCTCCTCACCGACGCAGACAACGAAGACGACGACGACAACAAAGTCAACCTCATGACAGTGCACGCCGCCAAAGGCCTTGAGTTCAAGCACGTGCACATTGTGGGACTGGAAGAGCAGTTGTTTCCGTCTCAGATGGCCATGGAGAGCCGGGCTGAACTGGAAGAGGAGCGGCGCCTGTTTTACGTGGCACTCACCCGGGCCGAAGTCACTTGCACCTTGTCGTATGCCCTGACCCGATTCAAGTGGGGACAGGTCACCCAAGGCGACCCGAGCCGGTTCCTGGAAGAAATTGACGAGGATTGCATCACCTTGCCCCAAAATGCACCGAGCGCGCGCGGACCCGTGGACTTCGCCCAGGCCCGTTCCCATTTCCACCAAATGCCGACGGGGTCGGCGCCCCGTTCGTTTGGGCGCTTGGCCAGCAAAGCTGCGCCCAAGCCTCCCTCCCGCCCGGGCAAGTGGTCGAGCATGAAGGACGCCGCCAAAAACGCTCCCGCCCCCACGGCATCTCCATTGCATGCCGGCACGACGCCCGACACCAAGCCCGCAGCGGCCGGCGAAGCGTCCGTCATCACCGTCGGCGACACCGTCATGCACGCCAAGTTTGGAAAGGGCAAGGTGGTGGCGCTTGAAGGCTCCACCCCCAATGAGAAGGCCACCGTCTTTTTCCCGTCGGTCGGCCAAAAGCAGCTTCTCTTGAAATTCGCCAAACTCGAAGTCCTCGGATGAAATCGCGTCCGACGTCCTTGCGACCCATCCCGTTCGCCCTCGCCATCATCCTGGCCACATCAAGTGCCTTCTTCCTCGCAGGTTGCGACCCAGAAGGACAGGACATCGTGGTTCAGGTGAACGTGACCCAGTGGACCGACCCTGGCCTTCCGGAAGTGGGTGCCACCGTGGTGTTGGAAGAGCAGCGATTGACCAATGGCGTGCTCAACTCCTTTTTCACAGAAATCGAGCGGGCCACCACCTCGGCAAACGGCGTCGTGGAACTCCAAACCGTGCGCAGCAATGTCCTCTCCTTGCGCATTCGGGTGGAGCAAGTCGATTGTTTTGACGAAATCGTCGAACTCAACCCAGAGGACGTGATGACCGACGGCACGCCCAACATCGTCGATGTGGCGGTCATGCCCCAGTCCCTCATCAATGCGGAGATCTCGAACCAAACGTCGCCCTGCCCCAATTACAACATGATCTACAAGTGGACCCCACGTGACGTCGAAGGTGCCGCTTCTGAAGTCCGTTTCACCTGCGAAACCGATTGGCAAGCTGTGGAATTTGGGGAAGTGAAGAATGTCGTGTGCTACCTCACAGGAGACACCTGGTTGTTGTACCGCCGGTATTGGGCTTGTGCGGACAGCACCCACCTTGACTCCGTGTGGTGCCCCAAGGGAGATGTGGTCAACTTGACTTTGGATTGACGCAACCTGAGGGCGGGACAAGGCGTCCTTGGCTCAACCCCTTCTTACCTTTCAGACATGAACCTGCATTGCATCGCACGCCACACCGCCGCATGGGCGATGGCTGGTGTTCTGAGTTTGACCGCTTGGAGCCAAACCCCTGAACATGCCCCCCTGCCCAAGGGCATCAGCGATTGGGAAATGGAACAGTGGCTTGACCACCCTTTGGAAATCTCTGACCCCTCTACCTTGCGGGGCATCCCCACTCCGCCTCCCGGCAACAACCTGCGCACCGCGGCCGAATGGGAGGAAATTGAAGTGCTGACCATCACATGGCAGGACTTCCCTTGCATTCTCAAGCAAATCACTGCGGCTTCCGTGGAGGAATGTCGGGTGGTCATCTTTTCTGAGAACGTCAACCAAACCACAAGCTACCTCACCGGCAACTCCTGTGGCGGACCCGTCGCCATGGACAGCGTGGAAGTGGTCGACGCCGAATCCAACAGCATCTGGATCCGAGACTACGGAGCCAACACGGTCTACACCGATTACAACGACGGCCGTGTGTTGGTCGATTGGCTGTACAACCGCCCTCGTCCTGACGACGACGCCATCCCGGATGTGCTGGCCGCCCACATGGGACTCGATCTCTACAGCACCATTGAATCGCCAGGTGACCTGATGAACACAGGTGGAAACTGGATGTCGGACGGATTTGGCACCGCTTTCGCCTCGGAACTCATTTTGGACGAAAACAACGGCGAGACGTCGTGGTGGACCACCTACCCGGATCACACCGAAGCCGAGATTGACGAGATCGTCCAAGCCTACCACGGCATTGACACCTACATCAAGATGGATGTGCTCCCGTATGACGGCATTCATCACATCGACATGCACATGAAGTTGCTGGACGAGTCGACATTGCTTGTTGCAGAGTATCCTTCGGGTGTGGCCGACGGACCCCAAATCGAGGCCAACCTCCAGTACGTCCTCAGCAACTTCACCACGAAGTGGGGCACCCCCTTTGAGGTGATTCGCATCCCGAGCCCACCCGAGTTTGGCGGAGGATATCCCAACCAAAACGGCGACTACCTCACGTACAGCAACGCGACGTTTGTCAACAACACCATCCTGTTGCCGACGTACTACGAACAGTACGACACGACGGCGATTCGGATTTGGGAAGAGGCCATGCCAGGGTACAACGTGGTCGGCATCGACTGCGATTCAGGACAAGACAACATCATCGCCTTGAGCGGGGCCATCCACTGCATCACCCACTCTGTGGCCGTGGCCGACCCCCTGATGATCAGCCACCTTCCCTTGAACGACACCGACAACACGGAAAACAGCTACAGTGTGATGGCCGACATCAGCCACCGTTCAGGCATCGCAAGCGCGACCTTGAACTGGGCCACTTCACCGGACGGACCATGGAACGAAGTGCCCATGATCGAAGGGTTCGCCCCCGGTGGCTTTTTCGCAGACATCCCTGCCCAAAACGCCGGCACAAAAGTGCATTATTTCGTCTCCGCCGAGGCCAACAGCGGAAAGATGGGCTCGCGGCCCATGCCTGCCCCAGAGGGCTGGTGGTCGTTCCGCGTGTTGGGAGAGGCGAGCAGCCTTGACGACATGTCTTCCGCATCTCCCTGGCAGGCGCTTTATCCCAATCCCGCCCGGGCGATCACCTGCCTCGAATTGAACATGCCGCAACCCACGGAGTGCCAAATCACCGTTCGCAACGCCTTTGGCCAGCAGGTTGCGCTTCTGCATCACGGCACGCTGAACCGTGGCGTGCAGCGGGTCTTCCTGAACGCCGCCGACTTGGCGACGGGACCGTACTTTGTGACGTTGACCACCGCGCAAGGCACCCGATGGACCGAGCGACTGATGGTGGAGTAAGGCTCGGTACAGACCACCGAACCCCAACCACAAAAAAAAGCGCGCCCGAGGAGGCGCGCTTTTTTCATGCGAGTCACGCAACTCAATCGCGTCGGCCCAACAAACGAAGAAGGAACAAGAACAAGTTCAAGAAGTCCAGGTACAAAGAAGTCGCGCCCAGCAAGGCGAGCTTTGTAGGCGCCACTGCACCGTACTCCACCCCTGCCGCAATGCGCTTCAAGCGTTGGGTGTCGTAGGCCACCAGCCCCGTGAAGATGAGCACACCGACGGCGCTGATGACGAAGTCGAGCATGGAACTCTGCATCCACCAATTGACCAGGCTTGCGAGGATGATGCCGATCAAGCCCATGAACAGCAAGCTGCCCATGCGGGACAAATCCACTTTGGTGGTGTATCCCGCGATGGCCATGATGGCGAAGGTTCCCGCCGTGATGAGAAACACCTGAGTCAGGCTGCCCATGGAGTACGCGTAGAAGATGCCCCCAAGGCTCAGCCCCATCGTTCCCGCGAACGCAAGGAAAATCAAGGCGAGCGAGGTCACGCTCAAGCGCTGCAACCCAAAATTCATGACCATCAAAAACGCAAAGGGTGCGAGCAACAGCACCCAGCGCCCCATGCCCTGCATCAGGGTGAGGTAGAGTTCACTGGCCGCCGCGTAGTACGCCGTCGCCGCCGTGACCGCCAATCCGGCGACCATCCAGGTGAACACGGTGGACATGAATGACGAGACCGAAGTGCCTTCCAGCACGCCTGAATCGTTGAATTGCGGCTGGGCGCCGCCAAAAATTTTGGGAGGTTGTTCCATGGGCCAAAGATGCACGCTGTCGCGTCATCGCTCCGAATCCTTGACCAAAATTCACACTTCGCCGTCCGGGGCCACGCCCTTATTCCCCGCCGTAGTAGTCGGCGTAGTTGTTTTCCGTCTCGTACAAACGGATGTGGTGGAGATGGCAACCACGATCCGCAATGGGGCCTTCGAGCTCCTCCCAGATGGCGATGATCAACACTTCCGTGGACGTCTTCTTCCCTTTCAAGAAGGGCACGTCCAAGTTCAAGTTTTTGTGGTCGATGGGCTCCTCGACCCTTTCCTTGATGATGTCCTTGAGCTCCTTCAAATTCATGCAGTAGCCCGTGTCTTCGGCGGGCTCGCCCTTGATGGTCACGTGCAACTCGTAGTTGTGGCCGTGCCAGTTGGGGTTGGCGCATTTGCCAAAGACCTCCATGTTTTTGGCCTCGTCCCAATCCTCGTTCCACAATTTGTGGGCGGCATTGAAATGAGCGCGGCGGGTGACGTAAACGTTCTTCATGGCTTGGATAACCGCGCAAAGGTAGCGGATGTTCCCATGGAGTACCTTCGCGTCATGATTGTGGTTACCGGAGCTGCGGGCTTCATTGGAAGCGTGCTTGCCGTCAGGCTGTTGGAGGCGGACTACCGCCAATTGGTTCTTGTGGACGATTTCAGTGTGGAGGCCAAACGCGCCAACCACCACCACCTCCCCGTCACGCGGGTGGACCGATCGGCGTTTCCCGAATGGCTCCGCGCCAACGAAAGCCAAGTCCAATTCATCTTCCACCTCGGGGCGCGCACCGACACCACGGAACAGGATGAGCAACTCTTGAACGCGCTCAACCTGGATTACAGCAAGGAGATTTGGAACCTGTGTGTGGAGTTTGGGCTGCCCCTCGTTTACGCCAGCTCCGCCGCCACCTATGGCGACGGCTCGCGGGGCTACGTCGACAGCCACGATGTCGTCTCCGACCTCCAGCCCCTCAATCCGTACGGCCGGTCCAAGAACGACTTCGACGTGTGGGCCCTCGCGCAGGAACGAAAGCCCTATTTCTGGGCGGGGTTCAAGTTTTTCAACGTCTACGGCCCCAATGAATTCCACAAGAACCGCATGGCCTCCGTGGTTTTGCACACGTTCCGGCAGGTTCAGGCCACGGGCGGCATGAAGCTGTTCCGCAGCCACCGAGAAGACTACCAAGACGGCCACCAAACCCGCGACTTTGTCCACGTCGAGGACGTGTGCAGTGTGCTGCTCCACTTCATGCACCACCGCGTTCCGGTCCACTCGGGGCTGTACAATTTGGGCAGCGGAAAGGGCCGCACCTTCTTGGACCTGGCCACCGCCACGTTCCACGCCATGGGTCAAGAACCCGCGATTTCGTTCATCGACACGCCTGAGGACATCCGAGACACGTACCAATACTTCACCGAGGCCGACCTGACGAAGTTGCGCGCCAACGGCTACTCAGCGCCCTTCCGCTCGCTGGAGGACGGCATTGCCGATTACGTGAAGAATCACCTTATCCCTGCAGCGCCGCGCGTGCCTCGAGCAACTTCTGGCGAATCCGCTTGAGCTTGGCGACCGCTTCGTCGCGCTCTTTGACTTTGGCATCCGCCGCCACTGACGACGATTGCTGGGCCGCTTGGGCGGCCAAAGCGGCAGCCTTGCCGCGTTCGCTTGCCTCGCCCTTCCTTGACGTGAGTGCCTTGCGGGCCCCTTCCAAGGTCAGCCCCTGCACCTTGACCAAGTCGTAGATGCGACGGATGACGTCGATGTCATCTTGCTTGTAGGCACGCTTGCCGCGGGCGTTGGTTTTGGGCTGGATCTGCTTGAATTCCTTCTCCCAAAAGCGAAGCAACGAAGGCTTCACATCGAGCATCTTCGCCACTTCAGAGATGCTGAAGTATCGCTTTTGAATGGGCTGATTCAGGGGCATGAGCAGCAGCAAGATAGGTCGCACGGCGCGAATCTCGCAAGATCGCTTCAGTCCAGACTCTGGGTCTCCACTTCGGAGGCTGCAAGCATGGCCTCGTACTCCTCCGGGGTGAGGTCGTTGAAGAAGTAATGCGCAGGGTTGACTTTTTGGCCATTCTTGTGCACCTCGTAGTGCAGGTGTGAACTGGTGGAGGTGCCTGTGCTCCCCACCAATCCAATCACTTGACCACGCTTGACGCGGTCTCCCTTTCGCACAAGAGACTTGCTCATGTGCGCGTAGAGGGTTTCGTAACCAAACCCGTGACGGATCACGACATGACGGCCGTACCCGTTGTACAGGCGCTTGACTTTGACCACCACCCCATCTCCAGTGGCAAAAATCTCTGTGCCTTCAGGCGCACTGAAATCCAACCCGTAATGGAACTTCCGGACCTTGTAGATGGGGTGAATGCGCCACCCCCATCCCCCGGCCATGCGGTTCAAGTCCTCGGCGCGAATGGGTTGGATGGCAGGAATGGCCTCCAGCCGATCTTCGTACTCCAGGGCCATCTCTGTGACCTCATCCAAGGATTTGGACTGGGCCGCCATGGCGCGTTGCAGGGTGGCGATCCGGGTTTTCAAATCCGCCACTTCCTCCGAATGAACATGCCCTCGTACGTCCGCGTTGCGGTCTGTGCCCCCAATGCCGGGGTTGCGAAGATGCTCAGGGACGGGCTGCACGCCAAGCAGCGTGCGGTAGACTGCGTCGTCGCGTTGCGCCATGTCTTCCATGGCATGTTCCATCGTGGACAATGCTCCTCTCATTTCTTCCAGTTGTCCCTCGAGGAACGCGATCTCTCGATCCCGCGCACGGTCGGCCGGAGACTGAAGAACTTGGTCAAACAACCACACGCTCATCGCCCCAATGGCCAGCACCCCAAACGTGCGCAACACCACCCCACGTGCGATTTCTCGCCGGGTCAATGGCACCTGCTCCACACGCAAGGTGTTGGGATTGAATCTTCTTCGCGTCCACTTCATGGAGGTGCAAAGGTCGTGATTCTTTGGTGGATTGTGTGCCGTACTTTCACGGTGCAATTCTGAAACCCATGGAATCACGGCGCATCCGACAGACTTTTTTGGATTTTTTCAAGGAAAAAGGACACCAAATCGTGGCCTCGGCCCCCATGGTGGTCAAGGACGATCCCACCCTGATGTTCATCAACGCGGGGATGAATCCGTTCAAGGATTTGTTCTTGGGCAACCAGCCTGTTGAGCACGCCCGCATCGCGGACACCCAAAAGTGTTTGCGCGTCAGTGGCAAGCACAACGACCTCGAGGAGGTGGGCGTGGATACCTACCACCACACCCTCTTTGAAATGCTAGGCAACTGGTCGTTTGGCGACTACTTCAAGGCGGAGGCCATCGATTGGGCATGGGAATTGCTCACCGACCGCTACGGGCTCGACAAAGAACGCTTGTACGTGACCGTCTTTGGGGGCGACCAAGGCGACGGGCTGCCCGCCGACGAAGAGGCGCGCGCCCAATGGCGCAGCCACGTTCCCGAGGACCGCATCATCGACGCCGACAAAAAGGACAACTTCTGGGAGATGGGCGAGACGGGGCCATGCGGGCCTTGCTCTGAGATCCACATCGACCTGCGCAGCGACGAAGAACGCGCCAACGTCGATGGCCGCGACATGGTCAATCAGGACCACCCGCAGGTCATCGAGATTTGGAACCTGGTGTTCATGGAGTTCAACCGCATGGCGGACGGCTCTTTGGCGCCCCTTCCCAACAAGCACATCGACACCGGCATGGGCTTTGAGCGCCTCGCCATGGCGATGCAGGGCGTCACGTCCAACTACGACACCGACATCTTCACGCCACTGCTCGACGCCATTTCGAAGGCATGTGGGAAGCCCTACCCCAAGGACGACAGCCAAGAGGCCATTGCCTTCCGCGTCATCGCGGACCATGTGCGTGCGGTCGCCTTCTCCATTGCCGACGGCCAGCTGCCGTCCAACACGGGCGCTGGGTACGTCATTCGCCGCATCCTGCGTCGCGCCGTGCGTTACGGGTCTTCCTTCCTCGGCATGAACGAGCCGTTCATCCACCAACTCGTGGCCGTGCTCGACGCCCAGATGTCGGACACCTTCCCCGAAATCAAGGCCCAACGCGGCCTCATCGAGCAAGTCATCGAGCAGGAGGAACAATCTTTCTTAAGGACCCTCGCCTCCGGCATGGAGCGCCTCACGACGGCCACTTCGGGCATGAAGGAAGGGGACGAACTCAAGGGCGATGTCGTGTTTGAGCTGTACGACACGTTTGGATTCCCCGTTGACCTCACTGCCCTGATTGCAAGCGAGCAGAAATTGAAGGTCGATGAATCCGGATTCCAAAACTTGCTGGACGCCCAAAAGAACCGCTCCCGCGAAGCCGGCAAAATCACCGCCGACGACTGGAAGGTCGTGGCGGAGAGCGACGGTCCCACGGAATTCATCGGCTACGACCACACCGAGGCCCAAGTCGCCTTGCTTCGCTACCGGGAGGTCACGGCCAAGAAGAAAACCTTTGTCCAAGCCGTGTTTGACCGCTCCCCCTTCTATCCCGAAGGCGGTGGACAGGTGGGCGACCGCGGCACGCTGACCTCCGACGGTGGCGAGACCTACCGCGTCTTGGACACCAAGAAGGAAAACAACCTGATTGTCCACGTGCTTGACCGCGTGCCTTCCGGCGCGTCGTTCCATGCACAGGTGAACACCGCCTTGCGCGCTTCGAGCGCACGGAACCACAGCGCGACCCACCTCCTTCACGGGGCCCTGCGCGAAGTGCTTGGCACCCACGTCGAGCAAAAAGGCTCGCTTGTCAAGCCTGACGGGTTGCGCTTTGACTTCTCGCACTTCCAAAAAGTCACCGACGACGAACTCGCCCAAATCGAAGCGCTCGTGCAGCGCCGCATTTTGGCCAACCTCTCGTGCCAAGAGCACAGAAACATGGCCATCGCAGACGCGCAAGCGGCGGGCGCCATGATGTTGTTTGGGGAGAAGTACGGCGACACGGTGCGCATGATTGAGTTTGGCTCCTCCAAGGAACTTTGCGGCGGCATCCACGTGCCCGCCACGGGTGCCATCGGCCCCTTCCGCATCGAAAGTGAAGGCGCCGTGGCCGCTGGAATTCGGCGGATCGAAGCCCTCACTGGCGATGCCGCCATGGAAGCCCAGCGCAACGAACGCGAACAACTCGCCTACATCCGAGCTCTGCTCAAAGGCAGCGCCGACCCCGCCCAAGCCATTGGTGACCTGCTCAAGTCCAATGCCAAAATGACCAAAGACATCGAGGCCTTCCAACGCGAAGCCGCTGGCAACGTCAAGGGCGACTTGATCGCGGGACTCCAGACGGTCAACGGCATTCAGGTCTGCGGCGCCATCTTGGACTTGGATGCCAAGAACATCAAGGACCTCGCCTTCCAATTGAAAGCGGAACACGCCCCCTTCTTTGGCGTCTTTGGCAGCAGCGCTGGAGGCAAGGTGACCCTATCGATCGCAATCAGCGACGACGTGGTGGCCGAGCGCGATCTGCACGCCGGCAACTTGGTCCGTGAACTCGCCGCCCACATTGGCGGCGGCGGCGGCGGACAGGCCTTCTTCGCCACAGCGGGAGGCAAGAACGCGGGCGGCCTTCAGACCGCCATCGATGCGGCCTTGGCCAAGGTGGCGGGCTGAGTCACATTCATTTCTTTCCACCAAAAAAGGCATCCATGGGGATGCCTTTTTTGGGGTTTGCGTCTAGAGTGACAGCGCCGTTTTAAGTCGCCACCGCCATGTGGGGTGCGCTGGAAGTCGACGTTTGGTTTTGACCGTAAATCGGCCCGAGGTAATCCTCCTCTTCACTCAGTCCCAAATTCAAGATGTAGAACACGTTGAACACGCATGCAAGCGCGTAATCCATCACCGTCTCTTTTCCGAAGGTGTTGGCCAACTCCAAAATGGTCTTGAAGAAGAAGTAGAGGTTGAACACCGGGATCAAGAAGTACAGGGCGTGTGTGGCCGGTCTTCCAATGATGCGCATGGCCACGACCACGTTGTATCCCGGCACGATGACGGCCCAACCTGGCTGGTTGCATTTCACAAACAAGCGCCAATTTCCTGCAAGGCCAATCAGCGAGATGAACAGCAGGCCCAGTCCAAGACCTCCGTCCAATTGTAAGGTGTCGATGAATTCCATGATGAAGCGTTTTCCGCGTGTAAGACGGACACCTTTTCACAGGGTTGCCTCCATCTTCTTGAAAATCAACAATCGACACAAACCAAACAGGCATGAACGCCTGCAAACTGGACATGGAATCAACCCAAATGACCGAATTGTGCGATCAATCCTTCATCGATGGATGCCCCGGCGGGACAGAAGATGAGCAGGCGTTCGACCGCATTGCGCAACTCCCGCACATTGCCCGTCCAAGGAGCCAGGGTCAGCGCCTTCATGGCACCTTTGGTCACCTTGGGCACGGGGCGACCGGATTGGGCACACAGCACGTCGAGGAAATGCGCCACAAGGAGCGGAATGTCCGAGGCGCGTTCGGCAAGCGCAGGGACATGAATGGGCACGACGGCCAAACGGTGGTACAAGTCTTCCCGGAATTCTCCTGCTGCGATGGCGGCCTTGAGGTCCTTGTTGGTGGCAGCCACAACACGAACATCGACTTGGATGTCCTTGTCGCTGCCCACGCGTGAGATTTTGTTCTCCTGCAAAGCGCGCAACACCTTGGCTTGCGCGGAGGCACTCATGTCCCCCACCTCGTCGAGGAAGATCGTGCCGCCTTGAGCCTGTTCAAATTTGCCCTTTCGCTGAGACACTGCACTTGTAAAGGCGCCCTTCTCATGGCCAAACAATTCGCTCTCGATCAACTCAGACGGAATGGCCGCACAGTTCACCTCCACAAACGGACCGTCGACGCGTGCGGAGTGGTTGTGCACTTGGCGTGCCACAAGTTCTTTTCCCGAACCGTTCGCGCCCGTGATCAGCACACGCGCATCGGTCGGGGCCACAGTGTCGACCATGTGTTGAATCTTCCGAATGCCTTCGGATTCTCCCACCATGTGGTGGGACTGCGAGGTATGAACTTTCTTGGCCAAAACCTTGGTGGTCTCCACCAAGACCTCGCGCTCCAAGACGTTACGGAGGGTCACAAGGACGCGGTTCAAATCGAGGGGCTTTTGAATGAAATCGTAAGCGCCCTTCTTCAGGGCGTCCACCGCCGTCTCGACGGTGCCGTGCCCGGAAATCATGATGACGGGCGACGCGACCTGCTTTTTGGCCAGCATGTCCAACACATCGAGGCCGTCCATTTGGGGCATTTTGACATCGCAAAAAATCGCGTCAAACGACGTCTTGGTCGCGGCCAAGATCCCGTCCATGCCCGTTCCAGCTTCGGCCACCTTGTGACCTTCGTATTCCAAGATTTCGCGGAGGCTTGCGCGGATGGGCGCTTCGTCGTCAATGAGGAGGAGGTGGGCCATGGCTTGGGGTTTGGGACTTCTGCGCCAAAGATGATGCCAAAATTTCGCCTGTGCACCTCCTCACCCGAGGGAAGGCAGCAAGGGCAGTCTCCGCTCAATGCGGGAGAGCACGCCTTCGCGCAAGGCGTAAGGCGCGCGGCACATCTCTTGGACGCATCCGTGGCACAGCACCCATTGGATGAGGGCCGCGCTGTACGGCATGAGGTCCACGCGGGCTGGGTCCATGCCGGGCATCGATGCGCGGTGATGGGCATCTTGGGTCGTGAGCTGCGTGAACACGTCGGACCATGCCTCCATCGGGACCGCATCGGTGACCGGATGGGGTTCGGGGGTTTGGGCGTGGTCGGGACGCTCGCGTCGGGTGCGTGTGCCCATGAGGTCAGCAATGGTGTCAAACGAGCCGCTCGCCCCCACAAGGCGCGTGGGATTCAAGGCATCCAACGCGGCACTCAAGGGCGCCATGACATCGTCGAAGTAGGGCTGCATCTTGGCCACGCCATCGGCACCAATGGGGTCTCCGAGGTTCATCAGCATGTGCAGGCGGGCGACACCGGTGTCGAAGCTTTGGGCCCATTGGATGCCCTCGGCATTCCACACAATGAATTCCACACTGCCGCCTCCAATGTCCATGGTCAGACACGTCTCCTGAACGCCCTCGGGAAAGTTCAAGGCGATGCCCTCCTGAATGAGTCGGGCTTCGTGCTGTCCGGAAATGACTTGGATGTCAAACCCGGTGAGTTCTTTGGTTTGGGCGACAAAGTCTTGGCCATTCTTGGCCCCGCGCATGGCGCTGGTGGCCATCACGTGCACCTCCTCGACCCTGTAGTTGCGGATCGCTTCCTTCATCGAGGCCAAGGCATCCAAGCCGCGGGCCATGCGGTCCGCCGTGATGATCCCCTTCGCCACACCTCCCTGCCCGAGTTTCACAGGCACGCGCTGGCCAAACACCGGAATCCAACCTGCGGCCGAACCGACGTCGACAATGCGCAAGTTGAACGTGTTGGTGCCACAATCGATGACGGCCACGCGGCGGAGGTTGTTCATGGGATGAGGGTTCAGAAAGGGATCAAAGGGCCCCGGAATCGGGACGGAGCGTCCATCGGATGATTTCACGGAGGGTGGGGCGCTTGCCATACATGAGGATGGCCACGCGGTAGACCCGGGCCGCCAGCGCGACGAGCAACGCCGCGGTCCCTGCCAACAGGGCCATGCTGATCGCGACATGCCACCACGGCACGCCCATGGGCAGTCGAACCATCATGGACACCGGCGACGAAAATGGCACAAACGAACTGACAATGGCCAGTGTGCTCTCGGGTGCGTCGATGGTCATGGAGGCCAAAACATAACTGAACAACAAAGGCATCATGACCGGCAGCATCAAGTACTGCGCATCGGCCTCCTGCTCCACCATGGCGCCAATGGTGGCGAAGAACGCGGCGTACATGGCGTAGCCCAACACGAAGTACATGGCTCCACAACCGAGCATGACGCCCCAGTTGATGTGGAGCAAAAACGCCAACTCTTCCTCGGCAGCCAAAACCGTCTGGAAATCCGCGGTCCCGACCGTGAGTCCTTGGGTGGCGGTCCACGACTCCATCCATGCACTCTGCTCGACCGCCATGCCCAACCCGAGCATCAAGGCCCAGCTCAAG
>CBFHRO010000039.1:0-19766 GCA_965658245.1 uncultured Flavobacteriales bacterium | reverse complement strand
GCAGCGCATGCGTCTCCTGAATTTGGTGGGGAACGAAGTCCGAGGGTGGCAGCGTGTCCCTGGATTGCAAGGGTTGAATGTGGATGTGTCTGACCTTGGCGAGGGGGTCTACTTTGTGCAAGCCGAAACGGCCACCGGCGCGGTTCGCACCGCGCGGTTGGTCGTCCAAAAGTAAGCGCGGGGAAGTGCGGGAGGTGAAGAAGGTCCTCAGCCGCGGGCGTTCATCAACTCGTGCATGATTTCCCGACAGTCGTTGGGATGCAATGCACGCCGCAGCTCTCCCTCGTGGGCGAGGCTGATGGTGCCCGTCTCTTCGCTGACAATCCACACCAGGGCATCGGTGACTTCCGACAACCCCAAGGCCGCACGGTGGCGCATGCCGAGTTCGACGGGAAGGTGGGTGCTTTGGCTCACGGGGAGCACACATCGAACACCGCGGATGCGTCCGACGGCGATGTAGAGGCCGCCGTCGTGCATGCTGCACTCCTTGTGGAAGATGGCCTCGATGAGCGGCGCGTAGATGTCCGCGACCAACTTGGTGGAGCTCTGGATGTGGTGGGTGAGGTCGGATTGACGCTGCACGATGATCAATGCGCCTTCTTTACGCGAAGCGAGGCGCTCCAAGGCCCGGACGATTTCCTCGACGGGAAAGGCGGAACGGGCTTCTTGCGTCCTTTTGGGAAGCAAGCGAATCAGCCACTCGGGCGGCTCCTTGAACGAAGCACGGTCGCCGATGGAAAACAGGAACTGCCGAAGCTCTTGCTGGAACACAATGATGATGGCGAGGATTCCGACCGCAATGAACTGGCCGAGGATTTCGCTCATGAAGTTCATGCCCATGAGCGTCACCACTTGCCAAATGATGTAGATCGCAAGCAGTCCCAGGAAGACGGGAATGGCGGACGTGCCTTTGGTCAGTCGATAAAGCCAGTAGACAATGAGTCCGACCAAGACGAGGTCCAGCGCCTGCACGCCCATTTTCACGAAGGGGGCGATGGCCTCCCAGAGTTCGAAGGCGAGGATGGCGTGCGCAGCAATCATGACGGGGACGAAGTTCGGGATTCTCTCAATGCGTTGTGAAGCTTGACGACTTCAACCGCCTCCGCCACGTCGTGGACGCGCAAGAGGTGTGCGCCACGGTCGACGGCCCAGGCGTGCAAGGTCGTGGTTCCGTTGAGCGCGTCGTCGCTCGAGACATCGAGGACCTTTTGGATCATGGATTTGCGGCTCGCGCCCACCAACACGGGGCATTGCAGCGCCTGAAATTCCGGGAGGGCGTCGAGCAGGGCGTAGTTGTGCGCGACCGTCTTCCCAAACCCAAATCCGACGTCCGCAATGACGTCCGTGACGCCCGCGTCGTAGGCGCGGAAGAGCTTGGTTTGGAGGTTCTGGTACACGTCGCTGACCACGTCGTCGTAGGTCGGGTTGGCCTGCATCGTCGCGGGCGTGCCCTGCATGTGCATCAGGACGTAGGGCGCGCGGGCGTCTGCCACGACCTTCCACATCTCCGGGTCGGCGTCGCCGCCAGAGACGTCGTTGATCAGGTCTGCGCCGGCGTCCAGCGCCCGGCGCGCCACCGAAGCGTGAAAGGTGTCGATGCTGAGCAGGGCGTCCGGGTGGGCGTTTCGCAGGGCGGACAGGACGGGAGAGAGGCGCGCCCATTCCTCGTCCGCACCAACCTGCACGGCACCGGGCCGCGTGGATTGTGCGCCAAGGTCGAGCACGTCTGCGCCTTCGCGAAGCATCCGCTCGGCTTGGGCGACCGCGCGCCCTGTGTCGTTCCACGCCCCGCCGTCGTGAAACGAATCGGGGGTGAGGTTGAGGATGCCCATCACCCAAGTTTGGTGAAAACTCCTCAAGGAACCGCGGACAGAAATCGAAGGGGACAAGACCTGCATTGTAACTTGCCGCAAGTTAGCATGGACACCCTCGCCCAATACGACGCTTGCCTCGCAACTTGTGAGGATTTGTTCAAGCGAAAGACCCTGGATTATGGCACGGCATGGCGCATTTTGCGTCCGTCGTCGCTCACAGACCAAATCTTCATCAAGGCCAACCGAATCCGCACCATCCAGCAGGTGGGCGAGTCGAAGGTGGACGAAGGGGTGGAGTTGGAATTCATCGGCATCGTCAACTACTGCTTCATGGCCATGGTGCAATGCCGCTTGCCGGAAGATGCGCCGATGGAGCTCGCCGCCGAGGAGGCCAACCGGCTGTACGACGAGGCCAAGGACGAGACCCGGGCGCTGATGCAAAAGAAGAACCACGACTACGGCGAGGCGTGGCGCGACATGAGGATTTCGTCCCTCACGGACCTCATCCTGATGAAGGTCCTTCGGGTGAAGCAAATTGAAAACAACGACGGCATCACCGTCGCGAGTGAGGGCGTGGAGGCCAATTACATGGACATGGCCAACTACGCTCTTTTTGCATTGATTTTGAGTTCATAAGGAGGTTCTGAGTAAACGAATTATTCAAGATATGTTGAAGGCACTTGACGGATTGACTTGGCTCTCGCGGATGCTCGTGGGGGCGCTGTTTGTGGTCTCGGGATTGATCAAATCCAACGACGCGCTTGGCTTCATGTACAAGCTTGAAGAGTACTTCGAACCGGGAGCCATGAACCTCGAATTCCTTGCGCCATGGGGCTTGGAGTTGGCGGTGTTTGTGTGCATCGCCGAAATCCTGTTGGGCATCGCCATTCTTGTGGGGGCGCTGCCTCGCCTGACCGCGGTGCTGACGACCGTCATGATGGTCTTCTTCACCTGGCTCACCTGGTACACCGCGACCTGCGATCCCTACGGAACCAAGCAAATTGCAGACGCTTCCGGGGCGGTGGTGGAAATCGCGAACCAATGCGTGCTGGAGTGCGGGTGCTTCGGCAACGCCATCCCGCTGACCGCCTACCAGAGCTTCTTGAAAGACGTGGTGCTCTTGATCTTCGTGGCGCCCATTTTGCTGAGTGCGTTCCTCGGACGCATCAAGCTGAACACGCCCCGTCAATCCACGTTCCTTTACGCCGGCGCCTTGCTCGTGACCTACTTGTTTGCCGAGGGCATGTTGGAGTGGGGGTTCCCGGTGTTGTACCTCGCGCTCAACTTGATTGCGGCGGAAGCGGTGAAGCGCCGCAGCAACCACGCCCAGAAGGAGTGGTTCATGGCCCTCGCGGTCGTGGTGGTCAGTGGCGCCGTGCAGTATTGGACCCTTGCACACCTTCCCTTGAAGGACTACCGTCCGTACGCGGAGGGCGAAAGCGTGATTGAAAACCGCATGACGGCCGAAGAGCTCGGGCTGGAAGGGCCGGAGTTTGACAAGGAAATCCGCTTCCACAATCCCGAGACGGGCGCGGAGACGCTTGTCATGCAATCGCGGTACATGGAGGAGAAGCTGTGGGACAAGAACAACGAACCGGGCAAAACCTTCAACGAGAACTACCCTGAAGGCGATTGGGACAACGCCAAGGAAGTCAAGATCAAAGACGGCTACGAGCAACGCATCATGGACTTTCAGATGGTCGATGCGGGCGGATTTGATTTGACCGACGACATCCTTGCATCCGACAAGCCCGTGTTGCTGCACATCTCCAAAGATTTGGCGGCCATGTCCACGGCGTGGCAAGACGACTTTAATGCCTTGGGCAGTGAGGCTGCGACCTGGGCCATGTACGGCCTCACCAACGCCACGGCGGAAGAGCATGCGGCCTTCGCAACCGAACACAACGCGACATATCCGTTCCTGACTTGCGACCAAACGGAGCTCAAGATTGTCGTTCGCGCCAACCCGGGCCTCGTGTTGATGGAAAACGGCGTGGTCATCGAGAAGTGGGCGGGCCGCGACGTGCCGAGCCCTGAGGACATGCGTGCACTCCTGAGCGGCCGCTGATCATGCAGCGCTTGCTTCGCCAACTGGCCCAGGGATTGGGCGTGCTTTGGGGAAGCGTGACATTGGTGTTCCTGATCTTCTCTCAAGTGCCGGATCCGGCGCGCGCCATCGCAGGCCAAAACGAGCGCGCCGAAGCCATCGAGGCCTTTCGCGCTGCGCACGGCCTGGACTTGCCCCTCGGCGCCCGTTATCTGCGTTTCCTCGGAGAGCTTTCCCCGGTTGGAACGACCGCCGACGGCATCTGGGGCCTGAAGTGGCCTGGCCTGGGCACGAGCTATTTTGGGGGGCGTCCGGTGGTGGATGCCCTCGTTGAAGCCCTGCCGGCGACCATGTTGCTGGCCTTGGCGGCCATGGGACTCGCCCTGACCTTGGGCATTGCCCTGGGCTTGATGCTCGCATGGCGCGGCGACGGACCGCTTGCCCGCACAATCATTGGCGTGGCGACCTTGGGCATGAGTGCCCCGTCGTTCTTTGTGGCCATCCTTGTGGCGTGGGGTCTGGGTGTCGTGTGGCACGACTACACGGGCCTGCCGGCCACGGGAGGGTGGCGCGTTCTGGATCCGTTTGAAGGCCCACAAGTCGCTTGGAAGCACCTCATCTTGCCCGCCTTGACGTTGGGAATCCGGCCGCTTTCGGTGGTCATCCAATTGACCCGAAATGCCGCCGCTGACGTGCTGGAAGAATCCTACGTGCGGACCGCCCGCGCGAAGGGACTTGGGGGATGGCAGCTCATGCGGCGCCACGTGCTTCGCAACGCCATGAACCCCGTGTTGACGGCTGCCAGCGGCTGGTTTGCCAGCATGCTCGCCGGGGCGGTGTTTGTGGAGTACGTGTTTGGGTGGAACGGCATGGGGCTGCTCATGTTCCGCGCCCTTGAACAGGGGGACTTGCCCGTGGTGATGGGCGGGGTGCTGGTGGTTGCGGCCACCTTTGTGGCGGTCAACATCCTCGTCGACGTGATGTACGGCTGGCTCGACCCACGCGTCAGGCTGGATTGATCGCGTCCGCCGACTCGGCTTCCACGCCTTCCTGAATCCACGCGGCGAGTTTTTCGGCCATGGCGTGGAAATAGCGCTTGGTCTTGTAGCTCGACACCCACTCGATGCCGCGCACGGCGTTGGTGAGGAAGAGCTCGTCGGCTTGGAGCAGGGTTTGGGGCGTGAGGGCGGCTTCGTAGACTTTCACGCCGTGGTCCATGGCGGTGCGAATGAGTACCGACCGCATGATGCCTCCGACACATCCATCTTCCAGGCTCGGGGTGTAGAGCACCCCATTGGACACGACAAACAAATTCGAGCGCGAAGATTCGATGATGCGTTGGTCGGGGTTGAGGACGAGGGCATCGCCCCATCCGCGCTGCGCGGCGTGACGCGCGGCTTGGATGTACACCGTGCTCGCCAAGTTTTTGAATTTGCTGAGGGGGCCGAGGTGCTTGACCATGTCCTGGTAGATGTCCACGTCCAAGCCCTTGGCGGGCAGGCCAAACCCTTCCTCAGTCATGGTGCTCGCCGTGGCCAGCCAACTCACGTCGTCGGTCTCCGGCGCATACGCGCCTTCGCCGGCACGAAAGGCCGTCAAGCGAATGCGCACGTCGCTTCGCACGCCCCATTGTCCATGCCAATGTTGAATGGCGTCGCTCAGAGCATCCACATGCAATGAGTCGGGAATGTTCATGCCATGGGCGCTCAAGGCGGCATTCAGGCGCTGCACATGGAGCGCCAAAAATGGCACGTACCCTGAGGTGAAACGCATGGATTCAAACACCCCGTCGGCAAGCAGGAAAGCCCGGTTGGCAAAAGCCGCGGGCAAATCGTTGGCAGAGGTGAGTTGTCCGTCCACCAAAAGCGTGTCCAGTTTCGCCATGGGATGAAGATACAGCGACCGACTCAGGATTGTTGAGACAGGATGTGACGCACTGCGTCAATCAAGGGGGCGTTCACCCCAATCAAGACGCCGCGCACGCCCACCGGCGCCGCCGCGTCGAGGTCGCGTTGCTTGTCGCCAACCATCCACGACCGCGCGGGATCGAGTCCGTGCTTGGCGCACGCCCTTTCCACCATGAGGCTCCCTGGCTTGCGGCTCAGCGACTTGCCTGTCGAAGGGTGATGCGGGCTGTAGAAGATGTCGAGCAGGGGGGTGCCGTTTTTCTTGCATTCCGAGCGCAAAAACGCGTGAATCTCCGCCACGTCCTCGTGGGTGTAAAGCCCCTTGGCCAGCCCACCTTGGTTGGTGATGAGCACCACCTCAAACCCCGCCTCACGCGCCACCCGAAGCGCCTTCATCACCGTGGGCAGAATCGTGAATTCGGAGAGGTTCTTCGTGTAGTCTCCGGGGTCGTGGTTGATCACGCCGTCGCGATCGAGGAAGAGGCAAGGACGCAGGCTCATGGTGCGAAAGTACGCTTGCAGTGGGTCGGATTCGGGGATAAGTCGGAATGAAGTGAGACGTTGTTTTCAAGCTTTACTTGACGAGTGATGTTGATCGTTTCCGAAGACAAATAATCGACTAAAAATGAAATTAGATAGATAAAACCTTATATTCCCCCCTCAAAACAATCGAGCTATGACTTTGTCAAGAATTTTTTATTCCGCCATTTTGACGTTGGCGATGTCCAATTTGAATGCTCAATGTGTGCTCACAGATGAATTGCGCATCGCTGCAGGCACCATGGAGGCCTTCAACTGCGGCGACCCCGTGAGCTACCAGGGCTACGATTACGCGACGGTGCTGATCGGCGACCAGTGCTGGTTTGCGGAAAACCTGCGTAGCGAGAACTACGACAACGGCGACGCGATTCCCGCGGGCCTGAGCGACTCGGAATGGACATCCACCACTTCCACCACTTCGGGTGCCACGGCGGTGTACGGGGAGGATGCAGGGTGCAACAGCAACTCACCTGACATCAACGCGTGCGACCCTGCACAGTCTCTGAACGAATACGGCCGTTTGTACAACTGGTACGCCGTGGACGACGCACGAGGTCTTTGCCCGAGCGGCTGGCACGTTCCCACTGATGGAGAGTGGACAGTGATGACGGACGTGTTGGGCGGAGAATCCGTGGCTGGTGGCCAGATGAAGACCACCTATGGCTGGTATCAGGCAGGCAACGGCACGAACTCGAGCGGTTTTTCAGGTTTGCCGGGCGGCTACCGCAACGGCGACGATGGAAACTTCGGCCTCGCTGGAAACTACGGTTACTGGTGGAGTTCCTCGCCCTTTGGATCCGTTGCATGGTACCGGTACCTGGGCAGCAGCCTCGAGGATGTCTACCGCTACTACAGCAGTCGACGCTTCGGCTTTTCTGTCCGTTGCGTCCGGGATGCCGAGTGAGCGCAGCGAGCGAGTGTTAACCTCTAAAATCTTGGCCTTGCGCGGCAAGGCTCGAGGGGAAGAGGTGAAAAAAAATCCCGGCCGGGCAGGTCGGGATTTTTTTTGGGGAGAAAGAGGGCGTCACCCGAGGAGTGTGGGTGGCGCGCCGTTCGATGTACTTTCGTGACATGGCAACGTCCCTGTTTGAATCCTGGAGCGCAGAGAGGTGGAAAGCCGCGGCCCGCGGTCAAGACGACGTGATGGGCGAAGTGAGGTGGGACGGACTGCGTCTGCCTCAAGTGGTGCTGGAGGAATCGGGGCGCGCGGCACGCGTGCCCTTCGGGTCTCGGCCGAAAGGCGGGTGGGAGATCCAACAGAGCTTCTCGGACAAGGAGGCCTTGATGCAAGGCCTCTTGCACGGGGTGGAAGGGGTGCGTACGTCGGCAGAAGGATTGGACGGCGAAGCCATGCGTGCCCTGCTTGACGGGGTGCACCCGGAGATGGTGGCGTTGCACGTGGACGGGTTCGAGACGGTGGGGGCGTTGCGGGCCGTGGTGGCGTTGGCCGAGGGCAAGGTGGTGCGCGGGTCGAGCACGTGGGACGTGGGGCGCTCGTGCACGTTCGACGCCGAAGCCCTGGCGTTGCACGCCGAGGCGTGGCACGCGGCCATGCCGGCATTTCATGTGTGGGGTGTGGACGCGGCCAAATGGCAGGACCGTGGCATGCTTCACGTCGACGCCTTGGGTGCCGCGATCAGCGCCTCCCGGGCGGGCCTAGAGACGCTCGTGGCGGCTGGATGGTCGCTGGAAGACGCGGCCAAGCATGCGACGCTTCGTTTGGCGTTCAGCACGGATGTGCTGTCGAGTGTGGCCATGGCGCGCGCCGCGCGTGTCTTGTGGTCGCGGTTGCTCACCTCGATGGGCATGGCGGCAGGTGCCGTGGTGCGCCTCGAAGCCCAAACCTCGACGCTTGGACTCCACGCCGACGCCTCCCATTCCCGCGACGCGCTCCTCAGCCACACCATTGCGGCCTACGCCGCGGTGCTTGGTGGCGTGGACGGGCTCGAGGTCCGGCGCCACGATTTTCGCGAGGTGCTTGAGGGGCGCGGGGCGGCGGAGGAGGCGGAGGAGGCGGTGCGCGCCGAGCGCTGGGCAAGAAACATCCAGCACATCCTGCGCGAAGAAGCGGGGCTCGGCGAGCACGCCGACGTGATGCGCGGCAGCCGCGCGATCGAAGCGTTGACGCGCCAAATGGCGGAACAGGCCTGGGCGCGCCACGAGGAAATGGAGGCCGCGGGCGGATGGCGCGCGGGCGCGGGGTTGATGACGACTTGGACGCTCGAAGGGCAGCGCGCCCACCTCGCGCGGCCGTGGTACGTCTCGAGCGACATGGCGCGCGGCGAGGAGCCGTGGGCGCAGGACGCCGGCGCGCGGTTTTTCCCGCTCGACCACCCGGCGCAGGAGCCGTCGCGCGAGCCAATCCAAGGCGCGGCATGGCCCGAGGAGCTGTGCGAAGACGTTAGCGCGGGGCGCGAGGCGCACCCGCACGAAGACTTTGGGCCGGGCGTGGCGCCCTACCTCGGCGGACCGTACGCGACGATGTACGCGGTGCGGCCTTGGACCGTGCGTCAGTACGCGGGCTTCTCGACGGCCGAGGAGAGCAACGCGTTCTACCGCCGCAACCTCGCGGCTGGCCAAAAAGGTCTGAGCGTCGCCTTCGACCTCGCCACCCACCGGGGCTACGACAGCGACCACGAGCGCGTGAAAGGCGACGTGGGCAAGGCGGGCGTGGCCATCGACAGCGTTGAGGACATGAAGCGCCTCTTCGAGGGCATCCCGCTCGACCACATGAGCGTCAGCATGACGATGAACGGGGCGGTGTTGCCCATTTTGGCCTTCTACATCGTGGCGGCAGAGGAGCAAGGCGTGGCGCAAGACCAGCTGACGGGCACCATCCAAAACGACATCCTCAAGGAGTTCATGGTGCGCAACACGTTCATCTACCCGCCGGCGCCGTCGATGCGGATCATCAGCGACATTTTCGCGTACACCGCCGAGCACATGCCGCGCTTCAACTCGATCAGCATCAGCGGCTACCACATGCAGGAGGCGGGCGCGACGCAGGAGATTGAGCTGGCGTACACCCTGGCCGACGGCTTCGAGTACGTCAAGACGGGGGTGGAGGCGGGCCTCGACGTGGACGCGTTTGCGCCGCGGCTGAGCTTCTTTTGGGCCAACGGCATGGCTCACCTGAAGGAGATTGCCAAGATGCGCGCAGGGCGCGTGCTGTGGGCCGACCGCATGAAAGGGGAGTTCAGCGCCAACGCAAAAGGCCAAATGCTCCGCACCCACACCCAAACCTCGGGCTGGTCCCTGACCGCCCAAGACCCTTGGAACAACGTCGCGCGCACGGCCATCGAAGCCTTGTCCGCCACGATGGGCGGCACCCAATCCCTGCACACCAACTCGCTCGACGAGGCCATCGCCCTGCCCACCGACATGTCTGCCCGCATCGCGCGCAACACCCAGCTGCTCCTGGCCACCGAGGCGGGATACACGGCCGCCGTTGATCCGTGGGCGGGCAGCCACGTCCTCGAAGACCTCACGGCCGAGATGATTGCCTCCGCCGAGTCCCTCATGGCCGAGATCGCCGAGAAGGGGGGCATGGCCAAGGCCATCGACGAGGGCCTCCCCAAACTTCGCATCGAAGAGGCCGCCGCCTCCAAGCAAGCCGCCATCGACCGCGGACGCGACAAGATCATTGGCGTCAACCTCTTCGCGGTCGAGGAGGAAGACGACGTCGAGGTTCTGGTCGTGGACCAAGACGAGGTCCAGCGCCAGCAACTCGCCGGCCTCGCGACCCTCAAAGCCTCGCGCGACAGTGACGCCGTCTCTGCAGCCCTCGACGCCTTGACCTCGGCGGCGCGCAGCGGCGGCAATTTGCTCGCCGCCTCGGTCGAGGCCGCCCGCGTGCGCTGCACGCTCGGCGAAATCAGCGCGGCCCTCGAGGCGGTTTTCACCCGCTTCCAACCTGCCGACCGTCGCGTCTCCGGCGTATTTTCACGGGCCATGGAAGGGTCAGAAGCGTACGACAACACCCGGGCCTTGAGCGACCGGTTCGCAGCCCTCGCCGGGCGGCGACCCCGCATCCTCGTGGCCAAGATGGGGCAGGACGGCCACGACCGGGGCGCCAAAGTCGTCGCCTCGTCGTTCGCCGACCTCGGCTTCGACGTCGACCTCGGCCCGCTCTTCAGCACCCCCGCCGAAGTGGCGCGCCAGGCTGTTGAAAACGACGTCCACGTGGTCGGCGTCAGCACGCTCGCGGCCGGCCACCTGACCCTCGTGCCCGGCCTGCTCGAAGCGTTGCGCGAGGCCGGCCGCCCCGACATCCTTGTCGTGGCCGGCGGGGTGATTCCACCGGGTGACCACGAGGCGCTGTACAACCACGGCGTCGTCGGCGTATTTGGTCCTGGCACGCCCATCACCACGAGCGCCGGGGACATCCTCGACCTTTTGCTGACAGCTTACGCAGCACAGGACTGAGGCCAAGCCAGTGCGGAAGGCCCCAGCGTCACTCTTTCGACGTAAGGGGTTTTTTTTAGGCAGGGATGGTGTATTTTGTCGATGAATGAAGTGCAAACGATTTAAACAACTTGATATGCGTCACTTTTCTGCGCTTTTGGTGTTGGCCTTGGGACTGACTTCAGTCTCGGGTTTGGCCCAAAAAACCATCAAAACGCCTCCCGCCGGCACGCCTGTTCCTGGAGAGGTCATTGTGAAACTGGATTCTCGGTTTGCGCCTGAGTCCATCACCGACAAGGGATTGTTTCACCACGGCATTGCCGCTGACCTTGAATTGAAAGAATCCTTGAGTGAGCTTTCAGGCATTTACTTGTTCAGCTACGACGATCTGGCCATGAGCGAGGACATGATTGTCCGGACTCTGAATGACCTTCCATTCGTAGAGGCGGCCCAGTTGAATCACTACGTCGAGGAACGTGCCACGCCCAATGACCCGCAGTTTGGTTCACAGTGGCACCACATTGACGCTTCAGACAACGACATTGACTCTGATTTGGCTTGGGACATCACCACGGGCGGCACAACTGCCAATGGCGACCGCATTGTGGTGGCCGTGCTTGAGGGGGGTGGTTCCAACTACAACCACGTCGACCTCATTGACAACCACTGGGTGAACGACGCCGAAGTCCCAGGCAATGGCATCGACGACGACGGCAACGGGTTTGTCGACGACTACAATGGCTGGAATGCTTCCAGCGGGAGCGACGCCATCAGTGCAGGGGGACACGGCACTTCTGTGAGTGGCATGATTGGTGCCACAGGAAACAACGGAAATGGCGGCGCAGGCGTGAACTGGGACGTGGACATCATGCAAATCCAAATGGGCGGTTTGACCGAGTCCAATGTGATTGCGGCGTACAACTATCCCTACACGATGCGGAATTTGTACAACACCTCGAATGGAACCCAAGGTGCCTTCGTGGTGGCGACCAATGCTTCATGGGGCATTGACGGCGCCAACCCCGCAAACTATCCTGTGTGGTGCGCCTACTACGACGACCTCGGTGAGGTAGGCATTTTGAACTGTGGCGCCACGGCCAACAACAACGTGAACATTGATGTGGTGGGAGACATGCCTACCGGATGTGGATCGGACTACATGGTGGCGGTGACTGCCACAAACAGCAGTGATGTGCGGACGTTCTCGGGTTACGGAGCCACGACCATTGATTTGGGTGCTCCTGGAGAAAACGTCTTTTTGCCTTCGGGTTCCACGGGGTACGGCGGGACCTCAGGCACCTCTTTTGCGAGCCCATGTGTGGCAGGAGGAATTGCGTTGGTGTACAGCGCGCCCTGTGCTGACCTCGCTTCCAGCGCCCTTTTGACACCCCAAGCCACAGCCGACGCCGTTCGAAGCTACATCTTGAACGGGGTGGACCAAGTGCCGAACCTCGCGGGCGAGACCGTCACGGGAGGACGCTTGAATGTGCGCAACGCGCTGGATTTGGCCATTGAAGACTGCAACCCAGACATCGGGTGCACCGATCCCACGGCTTGCAACTACAGCCCCGAAGCCATCACGGACAACGGGTCATGCTTGCAGTTTGACGACTGTGGGGTGTGCGGCGGAGACAACAGCTCTTGCACTGGATGCACGGATCCTGTGGCATGCAACTACGATGCTGCGGCGACCATTGACGATGGTTCTTGCCTCGACGGCTCGGGCATCACCATTGCCGTCGGAGGCGGCACATGGGATGGTGAGATTGGGTGGTCTTTGGATTTGAACGGAGAGGTCTTTGCGTCAGGTGGTGCTGGTACGGTCACGGCTTGTTTGCCCGAAGGCTGTTTCACGTTGAGCATGACCGATTCCTACGGCGACGGTTGGAACGGTGCGATTTACACAATCTCCGATGCCGACGGCACTGTGATTGCAACGGGTGATTTGGACTCAGCCCAACAAGGCGACGGAACCACGCAAGGTTCTGACGTCATCCAAATTGGCGTCGATTCTTGTGGTTTGGGTTGCACCGACGAGACGGCCTGCAACTACGATGCAGATGCCACCCTCGACGACGGTTCTTGCGACTTTGACTGCAACGGTTGCACCGATCCTGAAGCATGCAACTACGACGCGACCGCCACCCAAGATGACGGGTCATGTTTGTCTTTGGACGATTGTGGCGAGTGTGGCGGGGACAACAGCACGTGTTCCGGGTGCACTGACCCAGAGGCTTGCAACTACGATGCTGGGGCCTTGTTTGACGACGGTTCCTGTTTGCAGTTGGACGAATGTGGTGTCTGCGGAGGTGACAACACCTCATGTGGAGGTTGCACCGACCCTGAAGCGTGCAACTACGATCCTGAGGCCATTCTTGACGACGGATCGTGCGTGGTTGGTGGGGAAGACCTGACGTTGACCATTTTGACCGACAACTATCCAGGAGAGACGACATGGACGGTCACTGACCTCAACGGCACCCAAGTGGCGGCGGGCGGACCCTACGCCGCGTCGGGAACCGAGTACGTCGAGCAGATTTGCGTTGATGCTGGTTGCTACACCGTGACCCTCAATGATTCCTTCGGAGATGGCATTTGTTGTGCCTACGGCAATGGATCGTACAGCATTTCGTCTGGTGGACAGGTGTTGGCGACTGGTGGAGAATTTGCGGAATCAGAGTCAACCGAAGTGTGCTTGGGCTCCGGCTTTGGGTGCACCGATGAGACGGCCTGCAACTACGATGCAGATGCAACCACGGATGACGGGTCTTGTGAATTCCAATCTTGCACAGGTTGCACAGACCCCGAAGCGTGCAATTACAATGCGGAGGCCACCACAGACGACGGATCGTGCGTCATGCCTGATCCAGAAACTGGCTGCACGGAGACATGTGATTTCCCGGTCTCTGTCTTGGAGCCCAACCTGGCTGAAACGACGTCTGGCACGGCAGTGACATTCAACGCTTATGGCAACCTCGAGACTTTGGAGGTGACCCTCGACTGGGCTCAGGTGGACGGTGCAGGAGCGTGGCCCGCAGATTTGCTCGTGGAGATTGGGTTGCCTGACGGCAACTGTGTTGCACTCGGGGGGTACAATGTGACCAGTGCAACCTGCACAGATTTGGGGAACTATACGGTCATTTGGCCAACGGAATGGCAAGGAAGCACCGCGGGAATCTACACCGCGTCCATTGACCTCAGTGGTGCCGCCTTGAGCGGAACCGGAGTTTGGTCTGTGACGCTGACCAACGGTTGGGCGACAGGTGGGGCTTCGAGCTACGACGCGACCTTCACCATGATTGGACTTTGCACGTCAGATGACTTTGATGTCCCTGGATGCACGGATGAGACCGCCTGCAACTACGATCCCAACGCCACAGTGGATGACGGATCATGTGATTTTGCAACATGTTCAGGTTGTACGGATGAGACCGCCTGCAACTACAACCCCAATGCCACTGAGGACGACGGTTCTTGCGAATTCACCAGCTGCGCGGGTTGCACGGAGATTTTCTCATGCAACTTCGACCCGAGCGCCACCATTGACGATGGCTCTTGCATTTTGCCCTACGACATTGTGTACGAAGACCTCGATGGCGATGGCATCGGCAGCGAAGTTGGCATTGCAGACGTGTGTGAACTTGGACCAGGCCTCAGCTTGGAAACGGGGGACTGCGACGACGGCAACGACACCGTGTACCCCGGGGCCCCAGGCACAGGAGAGGGCATTGACAACAACTGCAACGGGGTGATCGATGCGGATGAAGCCTTGCCAAACCTCTGCCCCGAAGACTTGAATAACGACGGATTGATTTCGGTCGCTGACATTTTGGCCTTGCTGGCGGACTTTGGATGCACGTCGGATTGCGATGCGGACCTGAACGGGGACGGCGCAACCAACGTGAATGACATCTTGCAGATTTTGGCTGCCTTTGGTGGCCAATGCGGCTGATTCATCGAATGCATCGATGAGAAAAGGGCGAGCCGATGCTCGCCCTTTTTGTGCCCTATGATGAGCGTTTTTTTGCGTTGTTATGGTGCTTGCCTCGACTGCAAATGGCGTTCAGCAAATGGAGCCAAACGCACTCAACACGGCGAGGACATCGTTCACGCCGACGGTGCCATTGGCGTCGAGGTCGGCTGTGCAGTTGGTCGAGCACCCAAATTCGCCGAGTACCATCAACACATCACCCACGCCCACGGCGCCGTCGGCTGTCAAATCGGCTGGACAATCTTCGCCTGAGGGACCCGCATTGGGCGCGTTGGGCGTGGGAGGGGTATTTGTGCCTGGCACAAACGTCGTCCACGTATCTGCGCCGTCTGTGGTGCGGCCATAACTCGTGTTGGGCAATTGTGGCGTGTCCCAGGCGATTTGGTCCACGCACCGCCACCCAAACTCATCCCACACGCTCAGAATCAAATCGTCCCCAGAGGATTCGACGTTGAAGGTGGTGTGCAAGGGGCCGTCCTCGGGATCGTTGTCGCACCAAAGCACGCGGTGATCGCCGGCATCGACGGTGAATGAAGGGAATGTGAAACGCTGGGGCTCGCTTCGTCGGTTGGTGAGGTGGAGTCCAGACACGTTCAAGGGAACATCTCCTGTGTTCACGATTTCCACCCAGTCGGCGTACCCACCCACCTCGTCGGTCACAAAGGTGCTGTTCAGCGCCATCACCTCATTCAAGCGGAAGGGGTTGTTGGGGGAGCGGCTGATCCATGCCTGCGCAGGAGCGCAGGGGTCTGTGGGCTGGGCGCCGTCGCTGTAGGTCGCGGACGTGTACCAGCTGACTTTGTCGGCACTGGGCAGATGCACCTTCAATCCATGCCGGCCATCTTGGGCAGCGCCGTCTCCGCTCAGCCCGTCGTCATTCATGGACAGGGTTTGGAAGGGGCCACCATCCACGCTGAGGTGAAGCTGCACGGACAAAGGCGTTCCTGCGGCTTCGGCCTTGATGCGCAGGGTGTCGTCCACCACAGGGGTGTAGGCCCAGGCTTGAAGGTCTCGCGGGAATTGGGCGTCTGACGTTTGGCTGTAGGCCGAGGGCGCCCGTTGGTTCACGTAGGTCGCGACTCCCTGCGGAACATGGCCTCCCCATCCCGAGGTGAGGCTGTTGAGGAAGGCGTCGTCATCGAAGCCGTAGTCGTAGGTGCGGTAGACATCCTCCAAGGCCGCCGTGGTCAACAGGGTCTTCAGCGAATTGCCATGCTGCAGCCAAGCTGGACCTGTGAACGAGCCGTTGTCGATGAGGTCACGAATGTACCAGCCGAGACGGGTGCGGTATTGCTCCACGCCCATCATGCGGTCGTACAGGGGTTTGGTTCCCCATTGGTCCCAATCGTAGACATCTTGGTCCACCCAATTGCCGCCCCACTCAATGCCACAGGTGTTGTCAACGTCGTAACTGAACATCATCAAACGACCGTCGGAGGGTCGCTCGTAGAGGTAAAAATTGTTCTGATTGCCGATGTAGTTGTCCCAATGTCCGACGAGGATTTCGACTGCTGCGAGCCGCAGGAATCCATCGACGTCGAAAATGGCTTCGAGTTCACATTGAAAGTCGGCGTCGCTGGCGGTGCCGACGGTGTGACACAGGTCGCGGATGGCCGAGTAGTCGTCCGCAGCGTTGTTGGTTTTCAATTCGTAGGTCCGCTGTTCCGCGTTCCATGGCGGCGTGAATTTGTAGGCTTCTGGATTGTCGCCCAGATCCGCCAAGTCGGCAGGGTAGGTGCACTTCCACAAGTTGCCGTGGTCGTGCTTGAAGCGTTTTTGGATGAATTCTTCATCCACATGTTCGACGTTGATGTAGAGTCCTTTGTACTCGTCGTTGATGTAGAGCCGAACGTGGCTGATGCGCGGGGCGACGTATCCCTGAGCGCGCATGTACTCCCACACCATCCGCGCCCGCATCATGGACGGGTCGTTGTGGTTCCCGTTGAGGTTGAGCTTTTCAAGGCCATTCCATTTGCCGCCTGCAGTGAACGTGTTGAAGCTCACTTTGAAGCTCTTCTTTGCCGCAGTGCGTGACGTGTTGCCTCTCAAGCGAATGCCCACGTTGCTCACCGTGTCCGTTCCAGTGGAGGTTTCGTAGACGAACGTCCCTGGCCATTCTTCGTTGGAGTAGGCATTGTCGGGGTTGAGGATGAAGTCAAGGTCGGCTTGGGCCAAAGTCAGCCTCACGGAGGCCACTTCGTCTGCCAAAAAAGCGGGGCCCAACTCAGGAACGAAGTCTTGTGTTTGGGCGGTGAAGCTCGCGAAGAGTCCGACGAGGGCGACCCACAGCAAGCGTTGAACGTGATGCATCATGTTAACCCAAAATACGCAAGGGGGTGCGAAGTCCGTTGAGAAAGTCCTTGACTGGCATGGCGTGTTTGCCTTGAGGTTGAACGCGGGTCAGGGCAAGGGAGCCATTTCCACACGACACGGACAGGGTGTCCTTGGTCACGTGGACCGTTCCAGGTTGGCCTCCAAAGTCGGCGTCGGTGCGTTCGCTCTCATGCACCCGCAAGGTGTCTCCCGAAGGAAGAGTCGTCCACGCTCCGGGGAAGGGATTCAGCCCGCGGACTTGGTTGTGGATCTCCCCGGCGGACCGACCCCAATCGATGCGACCGTGGTCCTTGAAAAGCTTGGGTGCCTCTTTGGGAACCACGCCATCTTCGAGCAAGGATTCTTGGGGAACCGGATGGGCAGTTCCTTCGGCCAGCGCATCGATGGAATGCACCAACAGGTGCTTGCCGGCTTCCAAGAGGCGATCGTGCACCACACCTGTGGTGTCGTCAGGACCAATGGGGATTTCCACACGGTCCAACACGTGGCCGGTGTCGATTTCATGCTTCAGCAAGAAGGTGGATGCACCGGTGGTCGTCTCCCCATTCAAGACAGCCCAATGGATGGGCGCAGCCCCCCGGTACTGAGGAAGGAGGGAGCCATGAAGGTTGATGGTGCCAAGGCGTGGACGGTTCCAAACCACCTCAGGCAACATTCGGAAGGCCACCACGACGCCCAAGTCGGCATTCCATGCGTCCAGTTGGGCGTGGAAGGTCTCATCCTTGAGTTTCTCAGGCTGGGCCAAAGGAAGGCCATTCTTGAGCGCAACCTTTTTGACGTCGCTTGCGCGCAAGGATCGGCCACGTCCCGCAGGGCGGTCCGGTGCGGTCACAACTCCGACCACCTCGTGGCGGCTTTCAAGCAGTTGTTCGAGACAGGTGGCGGCAAACAGGGGGGTGCCCATGAAAACCACGCGCAAAGAGGGTGACACAGAAGTGGAGGTGCTCATGATGCAAAGGTCTGTCTCATCCGTCCTCATTCAACGAGGGGTGCCCTTGCCGCCACGGGAGGCGTTTGAGGGCGACTGCCGCGCCGACAATCATGCCGATGAAATAGACCCAGTCGGCCCGCCAAATGACATCGATGGGCTGCGTCCAAACCAACGTCACCGCATACGCCACGATCACATACATGCCCACCGAGAGAAGCTCAATCAAAAAGCCGGGCTTGGTGAATCCGGCACCCTGGAGGACGGAGATGAGGATGGAGGAGAGGGCATAGAACTGCAAGGCCACAAAGGCCGTGACGAGGGTGGCAGCCATGGCCTCGCGCCCCGCGGAGTCGTCAAAAAAGGGTTCGGCCAAGAAGTCCGGGTAGAAGATGTATCCGTGGGTGAGAATCCACACCCCGGCGTAGCTCAGCCCGGCCAATTTCAAAATGGCGGGCACCAGTTCGCGGGTTCGGCCTTCGCCAATCAGGGTGCTGACGACGGTGCGTGTGGTTTGGCCCAAGCCGCTGCAAATCACAAAGGCCAGCATGAATGCATTGCGCGTCAGGTGACTCACTTTCAATTCCATCATGCCGACACGCTCGACAAAAAAGAAAAAGGATGCCCAAGTGGCGATCGTCATGCCAAATTGCGCCATGACAGGCATCGACAACGACCACCATTGGCGTTCCATGGCCCGGTTGCGAGGTGCGCGTCCCAAAAAGCCCTGGGGATGGGTGTAACGGCGGGCCCATTGCCAGGCGAACAACGCACCCAGGGTTTCTGCCGTCAACGACGCGTAAGCTGCCCCTTGGGCGCCCATGGCCGTGCCGCCCCACCAACCTTCCACCCACATGGCGTCCAAGACCATGTTGGCACCGGCCATGAGCAGGGCGAGGGCGAGAATGGGCCGCGTTTTGGCCTGTCCAATCCAGTCGGCTTCCACCGCCATCAGCAAAGAGAACGGGATGAGGCCCCAAGCGCGGACCCCCAAGAACGGTTCAAACACAGCTTGGACGTCTGCGTTTTGCAAGAGCAGCTTCCACCCTCCAAGCGCGTTGACGCCCAGAACGAAGGTGGCCAGCAGAAGGCCCAGGGCGGCCAGTCCCATCCGGCCGGCGCGAAAAGCCTGGGCCATTTGACCGGGATTTTCTTGGCCTTTGAAGCGGGCCACGAGGATTTGGATGCCCACGCTCGCACCGGCAATCATCATCGTGAAGGTGAGGTAGATCAGGCCTGCATTGCCGGCGCCGTTGATCTCCAACTCCCCCGCGCGGCTGAGAAAAAAGTTGTCCGTCAGGACGACGAGGAATTGCACCAAACTCCCCAGAGAGATGGGTACGGCAATGCGCAACAAGTTCCGTAGACCGGTGTCCAAGGGTGCGCCCGTGGCGGCTTGCGCACTCATGAGATGGACGCCAAATGGGGGGGAGGGGTCAGCCCTTGCCGCGCCAAAATGCCCTGCGCATTCCGCACAGATTTGAAAATCCATTCGGCGTTCAACACCGCGGCTTCATCGGGGTGAAGCGACCAGGAGTGTTCGGATTGCGCCAATCGCGTCCGCAGCCGATGCATCAGGATCGCCGCCGCCACGCTGATGTTGAAGCTCTCTGCGAAGCCGTGCATCGGAATCTCCACAAAGGCGTCGGCGTGGTCCATCATGAAGTCGGACGCTCCTGAAAATTCGGTTCCCATGACAAGGGCAACAGGCCGATCCAGGGGCAAGTTCTCTGGGGTGTGCCCTTGGGCGTGGGGCGACGTGACCACGACTTGGATGCCCTTCGCTTTGAGGGTTTCCACA
>CBFHRO010000038.1:0-19887 GCA_965658245.1 uncultured Flavobacteriales bacterium | reverse complement strand
GATACGTTGCGTGTGAGCATGGTGGGTTACCAGACCGTGGACGTGTACTACAGCGGGGAAGGGTACTTGGACATTCCGCTCGAGCCAGGGGTGCTCCTCCAATCGGCGGATGTCGTGTTCGAGGAGCGTTCTCAAAGTGTGTCGTTGCTCAATCCCTTGAACATCCAGCAACTGAGTCGCAAGGAGCTCTGCAAGGCGGCCTGTTGCAACCTGAGCGAGGCGTTTGAGACCAACGCCTCAGTGGACGCGAGCTTCACGGATGCGGTGACAGGAACGAGGCAGATCCACATGCTCGGTCTGGCGGGCAAGTACACGCAGTTGCTCGTCGACAACCTCCCTGGACCCCGCGGGTTGAACGTGGTGCAAGGCATGGGATTCATCCCCGGCCCTTGGATTGAAAGCATTTTCATTTCCAAGGGCGTGGGAACTGTGGCGTCAGGATACGAGAGCTTCACAGGCCAAATCAACGTTGCCCACCGCAACCCCGACAACGCCGAACCCTTTCACCTCAACTTGTTCTATGGCGCTTCTGGGCGCATGGAGTTCAACCACGTGAGCAAGCACCGCGTTTCGCGCCGTTGGGACACCGTGCTGATGACGCACGGGGAGTACGGGCAGCGCGTGAACGACCGCAACGGAGTGGACGTCGACGGGGACGGCAGGCCGGACGGGGACGGGTTTTTGGACACGCCTCTGCGCAAAGACGGCGTGGTGCGAAACGAGTGGCGGTTCGTGGGCGATCGCGGCCTTCGCGCGGACATTGCGGTGATGGGGGTGGACATGGAACGTGAGGGAGGGATGGTGCCCAACGACATCGTGGCCACGCCCTGGGTGGCACGTACGGAGATTCAGCGCGCGGAGGTTAACGCCAAAGTGGGGTACGTGTTGCCAGGTCAAGAGGGTCGCTCCTGGGGCAGCCAATGGACGGCTTCGACCCACCGGCACTGGCACGGGTTTGGAAACCGGACGTACGACGGTCAGCAGAACACGTTTCGGGCCAACGTACTGCGAAGTGGGTTCTTGGGCTCCGAGGATCGCCAGTTCAGTGCAGGGGTGAGTTACCTCTACGACGACTTTCTCGAGTCGGGAACGTGGAATGCTTCGCCATCGGAGACTAACGCGACGGATACCACGTGGGCCCGAACGGAGCATGTGCCGGGAGCCTTTCTGGAGACGACCTGGAACGGAAACCCCAGAGGCATGGTCGTCGCGGGGTTGCGGGTGGATCAACACAACCTCTGGGGCACGGTCGTGACACCCCGCCTTCATGCACGTTGGAGCGCGACCGAACAAACGTCGCTGAAATTGGTGGCCGGGACGGGATTTCGGACGCCCAACGTGCTGATGGAGGAACTGGGGGTTTGGGCGAGCAACCGGACGTGGATTGTCGAGGGGACGCTGGAGCCTGAATGCGGGTGGAACGCCGGATTGAATGTGACGAGCAAATTCAAGCTCGGGCACCGCGACGCAGATTTTGCGCTGGACGGCTACTGGACGGAATTCCAAAACCGCGCGGTCGTCGACCTCGATGCGGATGCCCACGCGGTACGGATCTACAACCTTGGCGATCGGGAATCGCGGTCGCTCACGGCCCAGGCTGAGCTTGGCTGGTCGTTGCACCGCCGCGTCGACATGCGTCTTGCGTACCGCTACGTGCACGCGACCACAGATCGGGATGGCGCTGAGGCGGCGGGAACCAAAATCGACCCGTACGTCCCTCAGCATCGTGCATTCACCCAATGGAGCTACAGCTCCAAGCCCAACGACCGGGGTGCGAATTGGATGGGCGACCTGACCGTGCAGTGGGTGGGGCCGCAACGGATACCAAGACCAGATGCGCAGCTTGACAATCGCGCGGCAGGGGAGTTCGAGGAAGATTTTGTGGTGGTCAACGGCCAAATCTCCCGCACGTTCGCCCCGGGCATCGACCTTTACCTCGGGGTGGAGAACATCTTGAACTACCGGCAGCAAAACCCGATTGTGGGTTGGGATTTGGCCTACATCGATGACCAGTCGTTCCAAGAAAACATGGATGCAAGCCTGGTTTACGGGCCCATCTTCGGACGGATGGTGTACGTCGGGGGGCGCCTGACCTTGGGTCAAGCGGACAACGCTGGCAAGTAAGGGCTGCGCGGCGTCAGCCGTGCATGGTTTCCTTTTTCCCGTAGTCTTGGATGATGTTGGCCTCAAAGTCGAGGCACTCCTGCCAGCGGGCGTCCACGTCAATGTCACCGCCGTATTTCCGGGCGAGCTTGAGAAACGTCGTGTAGTGGCCCGCTTCGCTGATCATGAGCTCGCGGTAAAACTCGGCGAGGTCGGCATCCTCGATGCGTTCGGACAGCATCTTGAACCGTTCGCATGAGCGGGCTTCGATCATGGCGGCGAACAGGAGGCGGTCGACGATTTGGCCTTCGCGAGAGCCTCCGCGCTTGATGAACTTGGAGAGCTGGCCGACGTAGTCGTCTTTCCGCTCGTGGCCAAGGGTGAATCCACGGGCCTTGATTTTCTCGAGCACCATCCCAAAATGCTCCATCTCTTCCTGTGCAATGGCCGTCAACTCGGTGACCATGTCGGTGAGGTCCGGATAGCGCACAATCGTGCTGATGGCGTTGGAGGCGGCTTTTTGCTCGCACCAAGCATGGTCGGTCAGGATCTCAGAGATGTTCTTTTCGACGAGCTTCACCCAACGCGGGTCGGTGGGCAGTTTGAGCCCGAGCATCACGCTTTCTTGTGCCATGGCGCAAAAATAATGCGGTCAAGTTCGTGTCACGCGGACGAGCGAGCCTGTGGAGAGGTCGTGGCCGAGTTCGGTGCGCAGGCACAGTTCGCCGGACTGGATTGTGGCGCCAGGGAGGGCGAGGGCCCACATGGTTTCGAGGGCGCTTGGGGGGACGCCGCTGTAGGTGTTCATGACCACAAAACCGCCAGGCGCCACAAGGCTGGCCACCACGTCGATGAGGTCGAGGAGCTGGTCCTCCAACTTCCACTTTTCGCCCTTGGGCCCGAGTCCCCAGGTGGGTGGGTCGAGCACGATTCCTTGGTAGGTGTTGCCTCGCTTCGCCTCGCGCCGGGCAAACTTCAGGGCGTCTTCCACCACCCAACGGATGCCGTCCAGGCCGCTGCGTTCCATGTTTTTGCGCGTCCAATCCACGACTTGACGAATGGCGTCGCAATGGATCACGTCAGCTCCCACTTGCCGCGCGGCAAGGCTGGCTCCGCCCGTGTACGCGAACAGGTTCAGAAATTTGTCCCCGGGTGCGAGGTGGGCCGCGATGAACTCCCAGTTGTCGGCTTGTTCTGGAAACAGTCCCACGTGCTTGAATTGGGTCATCTCCAATTCAAAGGCCAAATCCAGCGCCTCCGACCGGTATCGAAGCGGCCAACGCTTGGGCGTTCCAGGAGCGGAGCGCCACTTCCCGTGTGTGCGCCCGGTGGGCTCAAACGTCGCGTCTGCTTGTTTCCACGCTTGGGGGTCGCCCGCAGGCGGCCACAAGGCGAAGGGGTCGGGACGAACCACCGTGACTTCGCCGAACCGCTCCAGGCGTTGGCCATCACCGGCATCGAGCAAGGCGTAATCGCGCCAATGGATGGGGAGAAATCGAGTCGTCATGCTGTCGCAAGTTCGCCCACAAGCCGCATCTTTGGTGCATGGGCAGGAAAGGAGGTCGCGGTCCACGCGGCAACAAGTTTGTGGGGGGAGGCTCCAATCGAGGAGGCAAAAGTCAGAGAGGCATGCATGGCGCAGAAGATTATGGCTCTCCCCAAGACCTCCGGAAGGCCGTGCTCCGCGTGTTTCGACAGCGCTCCGGCAAGGCCCTCAACCACAAGCAAGTGTCGGGCGCGCTGGGCATTTTGAATCACGACGTGCGCCGGGCGGTGATGGCCTTGATGGAGGACTTGGCGGAGAAGGGCAAGCTCGAAGACCTTGGACGCGGTCGCTACGTGTTGGCCGCTTCGGAAGTTCAGGAGCAGTCCGGCACCGAGGGCACCATCCAAGTTTCGCGCATGGGCACTGGCTTTGTGCGGATGGCCGATGGCCATGAGATTCGGGTTCCCAAGGGCCAAACCGGAGACGCCTTTTGGGGCGACACTGTTGAAATTGAGTGGTGGCAGCGGGGCAGACGCACCACGCCACGGGTCAAGCGCGTCACGAAACGCCTCCGGGAGCACTACGTCGTGACCGTGACGCTTGTGCGCGACTACGGTTTTGGGAAGCCCTCAGACCAACGCATCCACACGGACTTTTTCATCCCTGGTCGTCACTTGGGCGGCGCCACGGAAGGGGACAAGGTCTTGGTGACCTTGGAACAGTGGGACGATCCCCGCGATCAACCCATGGGACGTGTGGTCCAAGTCCTGGGCCAGGAGGGAGAGCACGAGGTGGAGATGCACGCGATTTTGGCGGAGTTTGGGCTGCCCTATCAGTTTCCCGAAGAGGTGGAGGCGGCGGCCAAGGAATTCCGCGCCAGCGACCCTGAGAATCCGCATGGACTCGATCCGGAAGAGGTGGCGCGTCGCCGCGATTTCCGCGAGATCTTGACCATGACCATTGACCCCGTCGACGCGAAGGATTTCGACGATGCCTTGAGTTTGCAAAAGCTCGAAAACGGCAACTGGGAGGTGGGCGTGCACATTGCAGACGTCACGCATTACCTCACCCCAGGATCGGTCTTGGACCGGGAAGCCGTGCAACGTGCCACCAGCGTCTATTTGGTGGACCGCACCATCCCCATGCTCCCTGAAGTGCTATCGAATGACCTGTGTTCGCTGCGCCCGCACGAAGATCGTTTCGCGTTCAGTGCGGTGTTTGAAATGACTTCTGAGGCGGAGGTGGTCGGAAGGTGGTTTGGCCGCACGGTCATCCACTCGGACAGACGCTTCGCCTACGAGGAAGCCCAGGAGCGCCTCGAAACAGGAAAGGGCGACCGCGCAGAAGAATTGAAGGTCCTCGGCGACCTTGCGACCAAGCTGCGCAAGAAGCGTTTCAAGCGAGGAGGCATCGACTTCAACACCGAGGAGGTGCGCTTTCAACTCGACGAGGCGGGCAAGCCGTTGCGCGTGGTCATCAAGCGCATGAAGGAGGCGAACAAGCTCATCGAGGACTTCATGCTCCTCGCCAACGTCGAAGTGGCTCGGTTCCTTGCCAAGGTCCACCCCGAGAAGCAAACGCCCACGCGCACCGCCGTGTACCGTGTGCACGACCGTCCCGATCCGGAGAAGCTGAAGAAGTTGCGAGTGTTTGTGCGGCGGTTTGGCCACGAGATGCCCAAACCCACGCCCGGCAACGCCGAATCCCTTCTCCGCGACCTGCTGACCGCCACCGCCGGCACGCCAGAGGAAAACACCGTCAAAACCATGGCCATTCGGACCATGGCGAAGGCCGAGTACAACACGGAGAACATCGGCCACTACGGCCTCGCCTTCCCTTATTACACCCACTTCACGAGCCCCATCCGTCGCTATCCGGACGTCATGGTTCACAGGCTCCTGCAGCATTACCTCGATGGCAAGGGGAGTGCAGATGAAGGCCCACTTGGGGGCAAATGTCATCACAGTTCCACCATGGAAAAGCGCGCCGCCGAAGCCGAGCGTGCGAGCATCAAATACAAGCAGGTCGAATTCCTCTCCACCCGCGTTGGGGAGACGTTCAAAGGCCTCGTCAACGGCGTCATTGGACGTGGACTCTTCGTGGAACTTGACGAGAACAAATGCGAAGGCTTTGTCCCCAAGGAATCTTTCCCGTGGGATCAATGGGCCTTTGACGAAGATCGCGTGCTGTTTGAGGGCCTTCGCTCCGGCACCAAAATCGGACTTGGCGACCCCATCACCATCCGCGTCGTGGCGGCGGATTTGGCCAAGCGGCAATTGGAATTCGAGTGGTTGGAAGACGACGGAGAGGCGGTTTGACCTTGACCGTACTCCCCATCCATTTCCTTCCGCAGTACCTTTGCACCACGCGCTCTTAGCTCAGTTGGTCAGAGCAGGAGACTCATAATCTCTTGGTCGCAGGTTCAAGCCCTGCAGGGCGCACACTTCGAAGAGTCCAAACGCTTGCAAAACGCAAGGGCTTGTGTATCTTCGCGGTCCGTTTCAACGGAAGCGGAGCTGAGAAGGGCATTTAGCTCAGCTGGTTCAGAGCGCTCGCCTCACACGCGAGAGGTCACTGGTTCGAGTCCAGTATTGCCCACAACCCAAAAGAAGCCCCGCACGCAAGTGCGGGGTTTTTTGTGGGGTTGTCACAACAAAAAAGCGCGCCGTGAAGCGCGCTTTCTTTTTGGGGATTTGGCTGGCTTAGAATCCGTAGCTCACGCTGAGTTGGAAGTTGGGCAGCACACGACCGTAACCAATCGTGTCACCGATGTCACTTGCAAGATCTCCAGTGCCTGTGATGTTTGGTCCGCCAGTGTGCAAGGCACCAACGTCAAAGCCCACCTGGATGCCCTTGACAGGCTTTGCACCAACGCCGACGCCGAGATACCCGACAGGGTTGTTTTGGTATCTGACGCTGTACGTGTGGTTCGCATCTGCCTGATCGGTCAGTGTGCCTTCGATTGCACCAATGCCGATGCCTGTGTTGATTCGAAACCAATCGGCACCGTCAAATGGACGGTGGTTGAGGAAGAATCCAACCCAGTTGGTTTCACCTGTGGCATCGAAGTTGACGCCGCTGATTTCTGGACTTATGGGATTGTCTCCAGAGAAGGCACCGATGCCCACGAAAAGGCTCGTTTTCTCCGAGAGATTGTGGGTGAGGTTGAGGGAGGGGCCAAAAGGGCTTATGCCCAAGCCGACGCCGTATTCAGCGAAGTCAGAGGATTCCTCTTGGGCAAAAGAAGGGCAGCAAGCCACCAGGGCTGCTGCAAGAACAAGTAATGCATGCTTCATCGTAAAAGGTTTTGAATGAATGCCTTAAAGTTGAGGTGTCCGTCGCTGTCAAATATTGACTCCAGATGAAGTTATCGATAACCCTATGGGATTTGAGCGGAAAAAGAAGGACAATTGCTCAAGATTGAAGGTGGTGCCGGTCGACGGTGCAGATTGCGGTACGGTACGACGCGTACCATTCGGCCTGTCCCTTCGCTTTGGCCTCTCGATGCAACGGATGCCGCGACCATTCGTCCACGGCCGCGTCGTCCCTGGTCGTTGCTGGCGTATTCGTGCCCGAGGTAGCCATCCATGCCCATCGCCAGGGCCAACGTGTCGTCGTCCATGCGGCGGTATTCGGCCAGCTGCTCCGAGCTCAACCCTTCTTTGAGGTGGTGTACAAACACGACGACCTTGTGGCCAGGCTCGAGCTGAATCGAGGGTTTGGGAAGGATCATTCCTCGACGGGGCTTTCGCGCAGCTGCCGGTAGGCGGAGGCGAGGTCGGAGAAGACTTGGGTGAAGACGATTTGGCCTTCGTCATTGAAGTCAAACGACTCGTAAATCCACAATTGGACGGTGCGGCGTTCGCCCTGCTCATCGACCCGAGACACCTCCCACAGGAACATGCCGTTGACACTCCCGTTGGGCAATTGGGTCTCTGGATTCACGCCCGGCTGGAAGTGAAGGTCGCCGACAATTTCGTAGTCGAACTCACCCCAAAACGCATCGTACACCCCGTTCATTTTCTGCCGCGAAAGGGTGGTCGGGGCATTGACGCCGGTGCCACGCCACACCGCCGTTTCGGCAAACTCTGCCCAAAACGCCTCCCCGTCCTCCGCTTCAAAGGCGCGGAACACGCGTTCCACGGTTTCAGCGTTGCGCACGAAGGTGAAGGCGTTGGGGTTGGTGGACGAGCACGAGCTCCATCCTGCGGCGAGGAGGAGGACCGCCAAACTTGCGGGGAGGTGAATCTTCATGCCACCAAACTACAAATGGTCGCATCTTTGCGCCCGCGACAATCGCGCGCAATGCGTGAAGCACGGCCCCGTAGTTCAAGGGATAGAATAGGCGTTTCCTAAACGCTTGATCCAGGTTCGAGTCCTGGCGGGGCTGCAAGTCGCCCTTGGCTTCGCAAAGCGAAGCCGTTGCGCTTCGAGGAGGATGTCAAGCTTGCTTGAAAGGAGCTCTGAACGCGCTACAACCCAAGCTCCCCGCGACAAACCCCGTGGTCCATGCCGCCTGAAAGTTGAAGCCGCCTGTCACGCCATCCACGTCGAGCACCTCGCCCGCGAAGTAGAGTCCCGGAACCACGCGGCTTTGCATCGTGTGGAAGTCGACCTCGCCCGAGTTGATGCCACCGCAGGTGACGAATTCCTCTTTGAACGTGGTTTTGCCGCGCACCTGGTAGACGTCGTTGAGCAAGGTGTTGAGAAGCTTGTTTTTCGCCTTCTTGCCAAGGTCCAACCACACCGCATCGGCGGGAATTTCCGCCCGCGCCAGCAGGTACCCCCAAAACTTCTTCGGCAACTCAAACGGGCACGCGTTCGCCACCTTTTTCTTCCTCATTTCATCCACGGCCTCTTCCATCGTCGCTGCCGCTTCCGATTCATTGGGGATGCCGATCCAATTGATTTGGACTGAAAATTCGTAGCTGCGTTCGGCGAGGTCACGCGCCCCCCACGCGCTGAGCTTCAGCACGGCCGGGCCGCTCATGCCCCAGTGGGTGATGAGTACGGGACCTTGTTGGGACAGCTTGGTGCCTTGGATACGCACAAGGGCGTCTGGCACCACCACGCCCATCAACGCGGTGACGTCTTCGCCAGGCATGTTGAACGTGAACAAGGAGGGAACGGGATCGCTTACGGTGTGGCCGAGCGCTTCAATCCATGCCAATCCCGAGCGCTTGGGGCTTCCTCCCGTGGCGACAATCACCTTGTCGAAGCGCTCGCCGTTAAGGTCGAAGCCACCGGCTTCGATTGGCACCAAGTCTCGAACTGGGGCCTGCATCCGAATCTCCACTCCGAGGCGTTCGGCCTCGCGAATGAGGCAGTCAATGATGGTTTGGGACGAGTCCGTGGTGGGAAACATGCGCCCGTCGTCCTCGGTTTTGAGGGCCACGCCCCGTGACTCGAACCACGCGACCGTGTCGGACGCCTGAAACGTTCCGAAGGCCTTTTTCAGCTGCTTGCCCCCGCGCGGGTAGTGCTTGGACAGGGCCGAGGGGGAGAAGCAGTGGTGGGTGACGTTGCAGCGTCCGCCGCCGGAGATTTTGACCTTGGACAGGAGTTTGGCCGTTTTCTCAAAAAGCACGATGCGGGCTGAGGGATGGTGCTCTGCGGCGGAAAGCGCGGCGAAAAATCCCGCAGCGCCCCCGCCAATCACCGCCACCTTCGATTCACCTTCCATGCCTGCAAATTAGCCCACAAGCCAAGGGCGCGCGTATCTTCCCAAGCATGGAAGCGTTCCTCGACCTTTTTGAAGCGATGCCCTCCTGGCAAAAGCTCTTGTGGATTGTGGCGTGCATGTCCATCAACCTCGTGGTCGAGGGTGTTCGTCCGCTTTTCCAAGGCGGGTTCAGATCTTGGAAGCACACGCGCACCAACCTGACCTTTCTCGCCACGACGATGGCGATCAACTCGGCGTTTGGGGCCGCGACGGTGGGCGTGTTTGCGTGGGCGGCGACCAACGAGGTCGGCCTGCTTCACATGATTGAGGCGCCGACTTGGGTGGAGCTCGTCGCCGCCATTGTGGTCTTCGACCTCATTGCCCAATACGGCGTGCACTGGTGTCTTCACAACGTGAAGCCGTTGTGGCGTTTGCACATGGTTCATCACAGCGACACGCATGTGGACGTGACGACCGGAACGCGCCACCATCCGTTGGACTTCGTGGTACGCGAGTGCTTCGCCTTGGCGGCGGTGCTCGTGACGGGTGCGCCCCTGGCGTTCTACCTGTTCTACCGCATTCTGACCGTCTTTTTCACCTACCTCACGCACGCCAATGTCGAACTGCCCGAGCGCGTGGACCGGGCCATCAGCTGGGTGTTTGTGTCGCCCAACATGCACAAGTTCCACCACCACCATGAGGTGCCGTGGACGGACCGGAACTATGGCAACATGCTTTCGGTGTGGGACCGAATTTTTGGCACCTTCACCTACGACAACCTCGCCGACATCCAGTACGGCCTCGATGTGGCCGACGACAGCCGTAGCGATGAACTCGTGTACCAGATGGGCCTGCCGTTCCGCCGAGACGTCAAGTCCAACGCGTAGGGACCGACGGAGAGCCGGGGTGAGGAGAACAAAGTGAAAAACATCACATCGAATGCCGGGATTTTCCTGCATCGATGAATAGATTGAGTGTGATTCAAAACCCCCAATCCTTTTCACCATGAAAAAAGTCATGTTTGCCCTTCTTTGTATCGGAGGGCTCGCGTCATGCACCCAAGACGCCACGTGCACGTGCACCACAGACGAATACTCGGCAGGAGGCATCACCATTGAGGCAACGACTACGGTCACGGAGTGCATTGGTTGCACCAGCGACGAAATTGACGCATTTGAAACCAGCTGCTCGGACGCAGACGCGGTCTTGCAGGCTGCAGGAGCTGGTCTTGAGGGCTACAACGCGTCGTGCACACTCGACTGAGTTGAGGAAACCCAACGTGAAGCGCCTTCCCTCAATGGGAGGGCGTTTTTTTTGGGCACGTCGTCAGGGTGGTGGACCTTTGCGCCATGCAATTGCTTGGAACCAAAGTCTGCAAGAAGTACGACCTCGGGGTGCACAACAATCTGTTTGGGGGCACCATGCTCAGCTGGATCGATGAATCGGCCGTGGCCTATGTCAACGAGGTGTGCCACTGTCCCACGATGGTGACCTTGAAGATTGAAGAGGTCTTGTTCAAGTCTCCGGTCAAGGAGAACAATTTGATCAAGATCTATGGCCAAATCGACCGCATCGGCGGCAAGAGCATCACCGTCTCCGTCGAAGCCCGCAAGTTCAATGTGTACAGCCACGAAGAAGCGGTGGTGTGCAGCACGCGCCTTGTGTTTGTGCGCCTCGACGACGACGGCAAGAGCATCCCGATTGCCAACCACGTTCGGGAGAAGCACCCTGACAAGTGCGATTGAGGGCGTTTGGTGAAGATTTGGTCCCGTACGATCGAGTCTGGGCGATCACATCACCATGGCATGTTTGAGCGGTTACATGCAGGACTGACCAAACACCGACAACGCACTCAACAAGTCACCCACAGTGACTGCGCCGTCACCATCCACGTCATTGTTGCAATCTGCACTGCAGCCAAATGACCCCAGAATGGACAAGATGTCGCCCACTGTGACGGCACCATCTCCATTGACATCAGGAGGACAAGTCATGACCTCAGGGCCCGTTACGATGCCATCGCAGTTGTTGTCCAATCCTTCATTGGTTCCCGGAGCACCGGGATACACATTGGCATTTTCATCGTTGCAGTCGCCTGTGTCCAAGACAAAATCGTTGGACAAATCACAGACGTCTGCCGCTGCAACATCTCCACCGACACCATCGCCATCTTCGTCGAGATAGACGGTGTCATATGGGAAGAAACAGGATCCGTCGTCCTCGTTGGCCACGGGCTCAAAATTGCATGCATCCATTTGCGTGCATCCCTCCACGACGCCATTCAAAGCGCATACATCACTCAAGCTGAACGTGGCGTCGTAACCCACCGCAGGGCCTGATGACCAACCGTTGTACAAGGCCACCGACCAGGTTCCTTCCCCCGTCAGACCTGCCCCTGTCAAATCGACGGAGGCGGCGTACGTGCCATTCGCGGTGTTGGTCCATTCTTGTGGCCAAACTTGTTGATAGTTCCCCAAGCTCGTGCACCCGGCTGGAGCGCTGTTGTAACCTCCAAAGGACACGCAGAGCCCGGTTGGGTCGGTCACGGTGACCGCCATGTCTCCTGGCCATGCGCCACCCGCTCCGGTGAAAGTGAGGGTGATGTCAAAGGCCGTGGCCGAGGGGTTCCCAGAGGCCTCAAAAGAGGAAGCCTCACTGGTTTCTCCACCCGTGAGGATGCTGCTGATGGCTCCCTCTGAGCTGCACTCGCAGCCAAACATGGGGTCAGGCAAAAAACACGACCCATCGTCTTGGGTGGCCGTGGGTTGGTAGTTGCACGCTTCTGGATCGGTGCAGCCGTAGCAACTGTAGTCGCAGCTGCCGTCGTCGTTGGCGGCTGCGGGATCAAAATTGCACGCCGACTCATCGACGCAACCGCACAATTCTGTGCAAGGCTCCGGCAAGTCTGGAAGGAGCAAGAAGAGCCCTTCTTCAATGTGACTGACAGCCACGACGCCAGAAGCAAAATAGGGATAGTTGGACCATGTGCCATTGAACTGGGCGGCGTCGCTCGAGGGGTACACGTCAAAAAACGCCACCTCCTCGGCGTTGGGGGCGTCAGAGACATCCAGCATTCTCAACCCTGCACGGTAGTTGGATTGGTAGGCAATGCCATCTTTGATGTAGAGGTTGTGATCGATGGCCGCAGTGCTCGCGGTGTAGGTCCCCGCCAGGAATGGGTTGTCCAAATCTTCGACATTGAAGAAATACGTTCGGGTGTTGACGCCCGTTTGGGATTCATCCAATTCATCGCCCACCACAAAAAAGCGGTGGTCTTCGGTGAGCCAACCTTGGTGTGTGTAGCCTGACGTTCCATACCCTTCTGCGGCAATCAGGGTGGCGTCCGTGGGGTCTGTCACATCGACCAAGGTGATGGTGTTTTCATTGCAAGCGAAGGCAATTTCTTTTCCCTGGTATTGGGCATCGGGACCGATGTAGTTGACAACGTGGGCGTCATGGGTGTACCCGTCTTGGGAGAAGGTTCCAAGGATGGTGGGCTCAAGCGGGCTTGAAATGTCCACGATGTGCAGGCCTCCGGAAGCCGTGTTGGTCCCCACCCCGTAAGCGCGACCCGAAGCTTCGTTGATCACGATGTTGTGGGCGTTGCCGAACCCAGTGTAAATGGCGTCGGCAGAAAAGTTGATGGGCGGATTCGCGACGTCGCGCAGTTTGGTCAAGTCAAAGATTTGCATCCCGTGCCCGCCGGCCTCGGACACAATGAACGCGTGATTGTCATACACCTTGATGTCTCTCCACAAAGACGACGTGGTGTTGGTGTTGAGGTTTCCAAGGTACAGCGGGGCAAGGGGGTTGGAAATGTCAATGAAGGCCGTTCCCGTGGTGCGACCAAGGATGACGTATTCCTTGCCATCCAAAGGGTCTGTCCATCCCCAAATGTCATTCATGTCTCCACCTCCAACTTGGTTTGTTCCGAGGGTGGCCAACAGGTCGATGTTCTCGCATGGGAACAAACCCGCAGCCAAACCGTCCACGCAAGGCGTTTGGGCAGATGCGAGGTGGGCCAACGCCATCAAAAGGCCAGCCGTAGCGGAACGAAATGAAGTGAATTTCATGATCTCGGTTTTGTCATTGGAGTGAATGTCAGTCACAGGCTTGTCCAAATGCGGACAACAGGGCGAGGATGTCACTGACAGTTGTGGAGCCATCGCCGTCGAAGTCCACCGCGCACCCTGCAGCACATCCGAACTCCCCCAGGGCCACCAAGATGTCGCCCACCCCCACAAAACCGTCTCCATTCAGGTCTTCGGGACAACCTGGTGAGGCGTCATTCGTGATGTAGATGATTTGGGTGGCTGACGTGGTGTTGCCGCAAGCATCGGTTGCCGTAAACACCCGAACAATCTCATAAGGCTCAGGGCAAGGTCCGCCAAGGATGTCCAAACTGACCGACAAAGAGACCTCCGTGCAGGCATCTGAAGCCGTTGCATTGTCGAGGGGGAAGTCCCCGTCGTCACACGTGATGGTCAAATCGTCCGGCACAAAATCAAACACGGGTGCTTCTGCATCGACGATGACGAGCTGCTGTACAAACGTGCTCGTGTTGCCACATCCGTCCACGGCAGTGTAGGTTCGCAGGATGCCTGATCCTCCTGTGCATCCCCCGGTGCCATTGAAGGAGTCCTCGTAGGTCAACGAAGTGACCCCACAGGGGTCCGTTGGATTGGCGAGTGCCCCGGGTGTCGAGCCGCAATCAATGTTGACCGTGGCGGCCGTTCCTGTGAAGTCGGGTCCGGTGGTGTCGTCGTTGGGCAAGGTCCCGTCATAGAGCCACGCCAAGTACACCAGGTCGGGATCGTCAACATAGGGGTTTTTGTTGCCTTGGACTTGGTTGATTTTGGCGTTTCGGCTGATCTCGGCCGCATCGGGGGGATCGTTCACGTGCCAATCGTACAGGGTTTCCAAATCGCCGCACGCGCCGATGCTGGTGCCCTCCTCGGGGTACATGGTGTAATGGTAAAACACAGCCCGGGCCACATCCCCTTTCTTGGATTCACGGGGTTCCCAGAAATTGCTCGAACCCTCTGACCAGTTGTCGCTGTTGGCGGGCTCATTGCTCGTGGAGGTATAGCTGTTGCCGTTGACCCCGTACCACTGCGCTTGGCTGTCGCTGATTTCGTTGTAAGGGTCGTTGCCGCGCGCGCTGTTGGCACTTCCATGACATGGCCGCAGGATGTAGATGTCACTGCGCATGGGTTCAGAACCCCCAAAGAAGCTTTGGGGCACAATGTGTTCTGCATTGATGGGGTTGGGGTAGGTCACAAACCCACCTGGCTGCTGAAATCCTGTGTAGATGCACTCCACGTTGCCATTGGCCAAAATGTCCGTGTACCCATACATCTGCCGCCTTCCCTCGTTGTAGCCGAGTTGATCGTGGTACCCGTCGTACCAGTTGCTCTTCAGCCACGTCCGCAAGTCTTGGAGGTAAATCCCACTTGGAGGGCTGGGCTGGGCTGCTGCGCCCAAGACCAAGAACAAGCCCAGAACCCATGTCAGGCATGGACGTAGAACGGTGCGTTTGTGGTGTGGCATCATGGCTGTGTCAGTTGTCATGGGGCTAAGAAAGATACGACATCTCTTGCGAGTGCGTTGGCGTGGTCCTCGCAGTTCTGACGCCATGGGTGAGCAGAGGTTGCTTGACCTTGACGCATTCACGCCTTCTCCAGCAGCCTGTCGACGCTCCACCGTCCACCGCCCAGGGCGGCAACCGCGGCAAAGCAGACCATGTACAGCAACGCCAGTTCTTTGTCGCCAAGCGGGTCGCTTCCGTGCACCACAAAGGCGGCCACGCCCATGGTGAAGGCCGCGGGAATGGCGGCCAGGCGCGTTTGGAGCCCCACAATCAGAAGGGCCGGCGCCACCAGTTCGGCGAGCACGGTCAGGATCAACGAAATCTCCGGTCCGAGGCCCATGAAGTCAAAAAACTTCACGCCTTCTTCGGAACCCCATTGGTCGAGGAGGCGCTGGAATTTGGGCCAACCGTGGGTCATCATGATGCCTGAGGGCACCACGCGCAGCAACAGCAGTCCGCCGTCTTGGATCGATGAATTCATGTCTGTCGGGTTGAATCCTTAATTTACAACCCAAACCCCCTCCCATGCTTCGCTTCCCTGCTTTCTTGATGCTCGGCGCCCTCTTGCTCTCGGGCTGTGAGTTCTGCGAAACCCGCGGCACCATCACGTTTGACAACACGCGTTTGTTCTGCAACTGCGACATCGAATTCCCCAACGGCGACGAGTATGTCGTCTTTGCGGGCGAATCGCAGACCTACGACTTCTTCGCCGGCAGCCACACCTTCCACATCAATTGCGGTCCCAATGCCTATGGGAACACTTGGACCTGCGCGCTGGAGGATGGCACACGCGACGTGTCCTTCGACGTGGATTGCGAAGACCAGCTGTATTTCGACCTCGACTTTTGACCTCGGCACCACGGCCGAACCTACCGCCCTGCAGCCGCCAAGGACTTGTGCGCGATGTGTTGGGAGGCCCGGGACCATTTCGAGCGTGCCCGCCGCATGCGCATCCGAAGTTTCCTGATCGCCAACCTCGGCGTCTTTCACGCCCTTGTTGGGGGCGCATTGATGAGTTGGGCGGCCGAACGCGAAGCCAAGGTGCGACGCGAGGTCCGCGCTGGCGTCGAGGCCTTCACAACCCCTTCGAAGCCTGCGGAATTGCGTCCACCTGTTTTCTTTTGGGCTCCAAGCGATCAAGCAAGCTTGTCTTTGGACCCCAACAAAAAACCCCGCACTTGGGGTGCGGGGCTTCTCTGGGCTTGTGGGCAATACTGGACTCGAACCAGTGACCTCTACCATGTCAAGGTAGCGCTCTAACCAGCTGAGCTAAGTGCCCAGAGCGGTCGCAAATGTACAGCGGACTTTGCGAAGTGCAAGAAAAATCATCTTCCTTGAGGGAGGGAGGAAACCCACAGATCTGGAAATACCCCAAACGGGGGAGGGGGGCGACTGATTCACCCCCCCTACTTTTGTACCATGGCCATCGCCCCGATGAAACGTTTGTCTGAGTTGGGTCCCGACGAGTGCGGGGTCATCGAGCGCGTGGACACCCCGGAAGAGGTGATGGCGCTTGTCCAAATGGGCTGTTGCTTGGGCTCAGAGGTCGAGGTGCGTCACGTAGCGCCCGCAGGAGGCCCCATGGCCATTTGCACATGCGGTCGGACGTTGTCGGTGCGCAAGGAGGCGGCGTCGCAGCTGTGGGTGCGCGTGGGCAAGGACGAGGGCAGTGCATCCCACGCAGGCGCTGAGAAGGCCTAAGCTTCGATTCAAGAAAGGAGGACGTGGGTGAGCCACGCCAAGACGTACGCGAGGGTTGTGAGGCCCAGGGCTTGCCCCAAAGCCCAGCGCCAGCTTTGCAACTCAGAGCGCACAATGGCCACGGTGCTCAGGCACTGCATCGCAAACATGTAGAAGACGATGAGGGATGCCGCGGAGGCGGTGGTCAGCAAAGGCCGTCCAGTGCGCGGATGCGTCTCTTGCGACAAGCGCGCCTTGAGTTCACTGACCTTGGGAGTGGAGCCGTCGGGGGAGGGGTAGAGGGTTTGGACGGTGCCCACAAAGACTTCTCGGGCGGCAAAGGAACTGAGGACGGCGATGCCGAGGCGCCCGTCGTAGCCAAGCGGTGTGACGATGGGTTCAATGGCGTTGCCCACGGCGCCGAGGACGCTTGTTTCGAGACGCTCTGCCGGGGCCATGGTTTGGCGTTCCTCAAACGAGCCGGAACCCACGAAGCCGAGGCCCCACAGCACCACGCTCAAGATCAAAATGACTTGACCGGCAGAGCGCACAAAGATGGCGCCCTGGCGGACCATGTTGCTGGCCACCAAAGAGAGTTTGGGCAGGCGGTAGGCCGGCCACTCTTCGGCGTGCTCGACACGGGGACCGTCCTTGGGAAGGGCGCGATGCAACAGCCACGCCATGACGAGGGTGGCTGCCGTGCTGGCGAGGTAAAGTCCGTAGAGAAAGAGGCCTTGGCGGTTCATGCCCCAAACGGTTCCGTCGGGCACGACAAACGCGATGAGGAAAGCGTACACGGGTATGCGCGCCGAGCACGTCATCATGGGCGTCACCAGGATGGTGAGCAAGCGCTCGCGGCGGTCAGGTAGGGCACGGGCAGCCATGACGGCAGGGACGGCGCATGCCATGCCCCCAACCAAGCTCACCGTGCTGCGTCCTCCGAGTCCCAGCTTGCGCAGGAACCGGTCCCCCACGTACCCGAGGCGCGCCATCGCGCCGCTGTGTTCGAGGAGGGCCGTAAAGCCAAAGAGGATCATGATTTGGGGCAAGAAAATCAGGATGCCCGCGAGCCCTGCGAGAGCACCGTCCACGATCAAACTCCGCCACCACGTGTCGGGCAGGGCGTCCTTGATGTTGTCGATGCCAGAAGCCATCCAGCCGTCCAAAAGGTCTGTGGGCACCGTGGCCCAGCTGTAGACCGCTTGGAACATCAAAAAGAAGATGATTCCAAACCCCACCACCCCCCACACCGGATGCGTCAGGAGGCCATCCAAGGCCCGCGCCGTGGCAGGTGTGACGGCGGGCTTGGGCGCGGGGAGAATCTGCTTGATTTGGGCCATGCGCTCGGCGGCTTCCTCCAATTGCATGGCTGCGGCGCTGTCCATTTCGGCGCGGGCGTCTTGCCATGCTTCTTGGGCGTCTTGAGACAACCACGCAGGGGTTTCCTGCATGCGAAGAAGGTGGCACAACAGTCCGGGCGTGCTCTTGGGTACGAGGGGCTGCAAGGCGTGCACACCCGCCTCGAGCGAAGCGGGCACGGTGCGGATGGCCGCGCAGGCTTTGGGGGCGGCGAGGAGGGGCGACCAGGCCGTGGTCCAGGCGGAGGGGCTGTCGCTCTGGGCATTCATGACGCGCACCGGCAGGTCGAGTTCGCGCCCCAGTCGATGAGCTTGGGATTGAAGTTCCGAGCGGGACGGCCCCGTGGGGTGCATGTTGTTGAGCACCACCACGCAGGGGATGCCCAACTCCCGAATTTGCAGAATCAAGAACAACTGGCCTTGCAACGTCCGGGTGTCGGCTACGAGCAAAATGACGTCCGGGTGGTGTTCGTGCTGCGCATCGAGAAGAACCCGTTGGGTGATGCGGCCGTCTTCAGTTTGGGCATGGAGGTTGTAAATGCCCGGCAAGTCGTGCAGCAGCCAAGATTCGGCGCCCGCGAGCTTGCACGACCCCACGGTCACATCGACGGTGACCCCTGCGAGGTTGCCCACCGACACAGAGGTCCCGGTGAGCTTCTGAAACACGGTGGATTTGCCCGTGTTGGGGTTGCCGACAAGTGCCACTTTCACAGCGGCAAAGGTCGCAGGTTCGGTGCGTTGTGCAATCCCCTGAACGGGGCATTCACGCAGGGTGAGGCGGTCATCGTGCCGTCAGCCATTTTCTCGGATCAACGGGGGTGCGGTCGCTGCCCACCACCTTCCAAACCTCAAAGTGCAGGACGCTGTTGTTGCCCGAGGCGCCGCCCACATTGCCGAGGAACGTGCCCACATCGACGGCATCGCCCTTCTTCACAGGGCAGTTGGTGAGGTTGGTGTAGACCGAGCGGTAGGCGCCGTGGGTGATGATGACGCTGGTGCCCGCCCCCGGCAAATTGAAGACGCTCGATACGGTGCCCTGGAAAATGCTCAGCGCCCGGTTCCCCGCCTCGGTGGTGATGTCAATCCCATTGTTCTCAATGGTGATGCCGCTGAGGGTCGGATGCGGTTGACGCCCAAACCCTTGGGTCACCACCCCCCGCATCACTGGCCACGGCAAGGTGCGTTGGTTCTTTTCAAAGGCTTCCGAGACGATTCTGCCTTCAGGGGTCAGCGCAAATTCTCCCGCGGCTGAGGCCCTTTCTGCCGCGAGCTCGGCCTCGATGATGCGCTTGATCTCTTTGCTGAGGCGTTGGCGCTCTTTTTCTTGGGCTTTTTGGGCCTTGCGAAGGCGCTTTTCCTCGTCTTGCAATTGGTCCACCAGGGCAGTGCGTTCTTGCTTGTCTGCCTGGAGGGCATCGCGTTCGGACCGCTGCTCCGCCAAGGCCTGTTCCACCCCGGCCCGCTCTTCATTGAGGGTGACTCGAACCTCCGCGAGTTCGACCTGCGCGCCTTCAATCTGTTCCACCTGCTCCTTGCGAATGGTGGTGTAGGACTGCACCAAGCGAAAGCGCATGGCCGCTTGGCTGAAGTCATCGGCGGCAAACACAAACAGAAGCGGGTTGGTGCTGAGTTTCATGCGGTACGCTTGCTGCACCATGCGCGCATACTCATCCTTGAGCGCTGCCACGTGGCCTTCCAAGGTTCGGATTTCCGAATCGGTGCCGCGCATGGAGCGCTCCAACGAGCGGATGGTCGCTTGGTGGTGTCGGACCAGCTTCTCCCGCAGCTCAATTTTCTTGTTCAGGAGGCGCACCTGCTGCGAGGCGTCGTTTCGGCTGCGCTTGGCCTGGTTGAGCAGGTTCTCGGTCGTCTTGAGCTGTTGCGTGATGCGGTCCCGCTCTTTTTGAAGCGCCGCTTTGTCATCTGACTGTGCTTTTACCCCGCCCGCCAACCCCATCCACAGGGTCAAGCACAGGATCACAGCCGAACGGGGCCTGAGGCGGTTAGA
>CBFHRO010000037.1:0-20390 GCA_965658245.1 uncultured Flavobacteriales bacterium | reverse complement strand
TGCTTGGACGTATTTGGGCGGTGTGAACCCCGTCCAAGGTCACCCCGACTTGATGCCATTGGAGCTGGTCGATGTGCAGGGCCAGCTCCAGATCCTCCCAAAACGGCGGCGCACTTTCCGCTTGCGTTCCGCCCGTCGAGGCCACTTCAATGGAATGGAATTCGATGGAAGCCACGTGCCACCTTCCTTCATGCCACTCAGGGATGGCACACACCACCGTGTCGACGCGCAATTGGACGTCCTCGCGGTCGGATTGCCAAGCCAACCCCACAATGGACAATTGGGATTGACGCGCATTCACCTTGACCTGGGTCACTTCTGCGGGAACGTTTGTCCAAGTCAATGCACCGTTTACTGCCCACGTTGCCCAAGTGTTGATGCCCAGGACGCCCAAGGTGATGAAGCCGACCAGGGCAAGCACCACGCCAAAGGCGCGCCTTCTTCGACGCGGTTGGGGAGCAGGGGTGGGGGCTTCTGGGTACATGGACAATCGAGGACTTCGAAGATAGGCGTGGCGCGGAGCAAGTTGTAATTTTGGGGCTCCATGAAAAGCGACACTCCTCCGCTTGTTCTCGGCATCGAATCCTCTTGCGACGACACGTCTGCAGCGGTAATTCGCGGCCCCAAAGTCCTTAGCAACGTGGTCGCCAACCAGGCCCTTCACGCCGAGGTGGGTGGCGTCGTGCCGGAGTGGGCTTCTCGCGCCCACCTGTCCAAGATCCAACCGGTTGTGCAAGCCGCACTCGACAAGGCGGGGGTGCGCGCATCGGAGTTGGATGCAATCGCCTACACCCTGGGTCCAGGCTTGCAAGGGTCACTGCACGTTGGGACGTCGTTTGCCAAGGCGATGGCATGGGGCCTTGACATCCCCTCGATTCCTGTGCATCACATGCGTGCGCACATCTTGGCCCACGTCCTCGAGCCTGGGCTGCCGCCGGTTTACCCGTTCTTGTGTCTGACCGTAAGCGGAGGCCATACCCAATTGGTCCGAGTCCAACGGCCCAACGACATGGAGGTGCTGGGCCAAACCTTGGACGACGCCGCCGGCGAAGCCTTTGACAAGGTGGCCAAACTCATCGGATTGCCCTATCCTGGCGGACCTGTGGTGGACAAGTTGGCCGCGGAAGGCAACCCCGCGGCCATCGCCTTTTCGCGACCCCGGATGGAAGGGTACAATTGGAGTTTCAGTGGGCTGAAGACACAAGTGCTGAATGTGCTGAAAAAAGCGCAGGAGAAAGACGCCGAATTTGTGCGGAAAAACCGATCTGACATTTGCGCGTCGGTGCAAGCGGCAATCCTCGACATGCTCATGACCCCATTGATTCAAGCTGTTGAGGACACCGGAATCACCGAAGTGGCCATCGCGGGAGGGGTCAGCGCCAATTCGGGATTGCGTGCGCGGTTGGCGCAAGCCCAAACCGAACACGGCTGGACCGTGCACATTCCGCCCATGGCCTATTGCACAGACAATGCGGCCATGATTGCTGCAGTGGGATGGCTCGATGCCCAAGACGCATTGGAAGGCACCCTCGACGCTTCACCTTCACCACGGCTGCCGTCGCTTACGAGTTTGGCCGGACCAAAGGAAGGCTGATTCGAACCTTGGTCCGCCAAGGAGCTTCAGAAGCCCCCAGTTCAAACCGCGCATCGGGATGCACTTCCTTCAGTCGCATCACAGTGAGCGCGGTGCCTGCGGATTGGTGACCGGAAGGTGCGTCTGTCGAGGTCGTTGTCGAGCTTCCAGAAAGGCCCACGCCGTTGTCTTGCATCACGATGTCCACCCACGTCCTTTGGGCGTTTGTCTTGCCGGAGGCAAAAATGCAAAGGTCGACCTTGGGCTCACGGATGCCGTCCTTCATGCCATGCCACAGGGCGTTTTCCAGCGCGGGTTGCAACAGAAGGATGGGCAAGTGGCCGTGCAGTGGCACCTTGTCCTCAGTGCGGATGTCCAACTGGACTTTGCGCCCCAGGCGTTGTTGCTCGAGCGTCAAGTAGGCTTTCAGGGAATCGAGTTCCTCTTGCAGGGAATGGGTGCTGGCTTCGTCGCTTCTCCAGTGCTGCCGCCACAAGGTGACAAAATTCCCAAACAAATGGCTCGCCTTCCGGTGCTGTCCTTCAGACCAAAGCCATTGAACGGAAGACAGCGCATTGAACATGAAGTGAGGACTCAGGTGAAGTTGGAGGGTGTGTTGGTGCACGACCTGACGCGAATCGCGAACCCGCGCCTGTCGAGAAGCAAGTTGAGATTGATCTCTCAGCCGCTGGTGCCGTTCAAGCCACGTTTGCGACGGGGGCAGCGTTTCTTCGGAGACAGCTGCAGGGGGGTGTGCCCGCGTTCCGATTCGGCCGCACAAAAAGCCCAAGCCGCCTGCGACAAGCACAACCACAAACCAAATCATGGAAAGAAGCTACAAGCCCACCTCCACAATGTCAAAATGGAAGGGCGGTCACTTCACCAACGTGGGCTCAATCTTCATCGTTGAAGGCGTGTCGCAGGGCCGTTTTGAGGTTGCGACTGTACTCGTCTTCCAGCCAACTGCGATAGTTGGGGGTTGCTTTGGCAATGCACTTGGCGTACTGTTTCACCCTGAACTTCACGTCGTCGGCCAACAAGTCGACCAGCTCAACCGCATCCCAATAGTCGTCGGATGCGTATTTGATGATGGCCACGTGCTGCTCCATGCTGCGCTTGATGGCCTCCTTGGGGCGAAGCCCTTCTCGGGTGACCTCCACATAGGCCTCGGCCATGTCAAACTCCGTGATGGGACCGCCTTCGAATCGCGTGGCCAATTCGTCCGGCATCTCGTAGACGAACTCGTTTTCAATTTCCTCGTCCGTGTAAAGGCCGTCAATGTAGGATTGAGGTGATTTGAAGATGTCGTGCCAATTGATGTGGGCATCCCAAAGCCCAAACCTGCGCGCGTTGTTGCCCAAATCGATGACCACAAACTCTTTTTTGTTCGAGAGCACGCGAGAGCCACGCCCGATCATTTGGTGGTACAGGGTCAGGGACTTGGTGGCGCGGTTCAGGATGATGGTCTCCACCGTGGGTTCATCGAATCCCGTGGTGAGGATGGACACCGAGGACAACACGGCATCGGGCGTGGTGTGAAACCAATGCAAAATGTCCGCACGCTCTTTTTCGCTGTGGGTGTTGTCGAGGTGCATGCACGGGTAGCCCTCTTCTGCGAACATGGCTTGCACCTGCTTGGAAGTGTTGATGCCATTGTTGAAGATGAGCGTCTTGGTGCCCTTGGCCTTTTCCTCGTACGCGTAGAGCAGCTTTTCCTGCATGAGGAAGTTGCCGTAGAGCCGTTCCGACGAGCTCACGGTGTAGTCCCCGTTGATGCCCACTTTCAGGGCGCGGAGGTTCACGTCGTAGCTGTAGGTGTTGGCCTTCGCCAAAAAGCCCTGGGACACCAAACTGCCGATGCTCTCTCCCACAATCAATTCGGTGTAGTTGTCGTGCAGCGGCAGCTTGATGTTGCTTGAAAGGGGAGTGGCTGTCACGCCGAGCAACACCTGTTGGTCAAAGTGCTTGAACAGCTTGCGGAAGCTGTTGTAATGCGCCTCGTCCACGACCACCAAGCCCAAATCGTCGAAGCCAATGCGCTCGTCGTTCAGGCGGTTGTTCAAGGTCTCGACCATGGCCACATAGCACCAGTGATCTTCGTTGTCCTCGAGCTCTTTGACCTTGCTGTTGATGATTTTGTTGGGCACGCCAATCTCGGTGAGCATCGACGAGGTTTGGCCCAAAAGTTCAATGCGGTGCGTCAAAATCAACACCCGCTTTCCCGTTTCGAGGATGTAGCGTTTGGCGAGTTCCGAGAAGATGACTGTCTTCCCACCGCCCGTCGGCAACTGATACAAGAGGTTGTAGCCCGAGGGGAATTTGCGGAAGCGGTCCATCATTTGGTCGATCGCTTCTCCTTGATAACCATACAAATCCTTTCCCTTTTTGCTCTTAAGGCGCTTGACGACTTCTGGGTCGATGGGAAGGGCTTCGGTCATGGCGTAGATTCAAGTGGGAAAGCGCAAAAATACCCCCTAGATTGTCCCATGTAAAGCCAAACCGCGTGAAACCGCGACGAGGTTTTCCACAACGCCCCACCGTGAAGACTTCCCAAAACCCTCCATCTTGGTGTGCTCCCCCCAGCGCCTGGCACCCTTTTTTGCCGGAATGGTGCCTCGACGGGGAAGGCGCTTCGGCGCCTGCCGCGCTGGTGGAAGCCGTCCGTCAAGCCGAGAAGCAGGGTGCGTTGTGTCCCCCGATGTCGAACATGTGGCGGGCCTTGGAATGCACCGCGCCAGACGAGGTTCGTGTCGTGGTTTTGGGGCAAGATCCGTACCATGGAATGCGGCAGGCTCACGGGTTGGCGTTCAGTGTTGCGGACCCTTTGTTGCCGTGGCCGCCTTCTTTGCGGAACGTATTCAAGGAGCGCGCCTCAGACCTCAATGTGCCCCTGGACCGACCGGCCAACCTCGAGGATTGGGCTGCGCAAGGTGTGCTGTTGTTGAATGCCGTGTTGACCACGGAGATGGGGTCGGCGGGCGTGCATCAAGGCCTGGGGTGGGAAGAGGTGGTGGACAAATTGCTGGTTCGATTGATGTCTCAGGCTCCGCCCCTTGTTTGGATGGTGTGGGGCAAACCCGCCCAAAGAACCCACGCCCGTGTCATGGACGCACACGGCTCAGACCGGCCCGGCGATGTGGTGCTCGCTTCGGCGCACCCAAGTCCGCTTGCGGCGTACCGCGGATTTTGGAACAGCCGGCCGTTCAGTCGATGCAATGCAGCGCTGGAAGCCAGAGGGGAGACGCCGATTGTGTGGTGAGGGTCAAAGGGCCCATACCTTGATGCTTCGGTCGTCGCTGCCCGTGGCGAGTTGCCTTCCTTCAGGTCCCCCCAGCGTCATCGCGTTGACCGAGCGGGTGTGTGGAAGCTTCAGTTTGCCCAACGCGTCCAGCGCGTCGAGGCTCCACGCCTTCACGTCCTTGTCTCGTCCGCACGTCCACAAGGTTTGTTCATGGATCAAGCCGCGGTATACCGCACTTTGATGCACGTCCAAGGTGAGCACGTTTTCTTGCGCACGGTGCACCTGCAATTGCCCGTCTTGGCCGCCACTAAGGACGGCACTCTTGGCATCCAAGTGAAGGGCCCAGTAGCAACTCCGACCGTGTGCCTGCACACCAAGTTTAAGCGTGCCCGTGTCGTCCAGCACAGACCATTGGCCACTGCCACCCGCAATGAGGAGGCCCTTGGGGTGAGGGGAGAAGTGCCGGATTTTCCCCAAGTCGGTGGTCCACTTCTGCTCAAGTCGCAGCGCGTGATCTTGCTTCGACCACATGCAGACAACCCCTGTGCCGTCGCCGCTCCAAAGCTGGTTTTTGTCGTCGACATGCAACGCGAAGAGGGGGGCAGAGTGGGTGGTGTAGACTGTGTGTTTGTTGGGGGTTTTGACGAACAGTTCCCCGGAGTGGTTGCCTCCAATGACGAGGTCGTCCCACACGGTCACAGCAAAAAAAGGAGAGGCGTGCTGGAACACTGCAGTGCCGTCGGTTTCCCCAAACGACCAGCGCGCCACGACCCCATCTCCGCCTGCAGAAAGCCAAGCACAATCCTGTGCATCCCAGGCCAAATCGTACACCGCACCTTGGTGTCCGCGCAGGGTGAGAAGTGAGGTGGGATCGTTCATGCCGCAAAAGTAGGGGGTGGACACAAAGTGAAATCGTTGTATGTTGCCGTCATGCAAGTGATTTGGATTTTGACCGCGGTGTTGATTGTGACTTTGTTCATCCAGTACCGACGACGCCTGAAGCGCTGAGGATTCAGGCCTACTTTTGCAGGCCATGAGCAAGCCATCGATCCCCAAAGGAACCCGCGATTTTGGCCCGCGCGCCATGGTGCGCCGGCAGTGGATGTTTGACACCCTCCGCGAGGTCTTCGAGGCCCATGGCTTCGTGCCCATCCAAACGCCGTCTTTTGAGAACCTCACGACGCTGACAGGCAAGTACGGAGAGGAAGGCGACCAGCTCATCTTCAAGATCCTCAACAACGGCGATTACCTCGCCAAGGCAGACGACACCCTGTTGGCGCGCAAAGACAGCAAGGCGCTGACGCCGCGCATCAGCAAGAAGGCCCTGCGCTACGACCTCACCGTCCCATTCGCGCGCTACGTGGTGATGAATCGTAACGAATTGACCTTTCCCTTCAAGCGCTACCAAATCCAAAACGTTTGGCGTGGCGACCGCCCAGGAAAGGGACGTTATCAGGAATTCACACAATGCGATTGCGACATCATCGGGTCAGAAAGCACCCTATGCGAATTGGAACTCGTCCAAATTTTCTCTGAGGGCTTGACGGCCCTCGGGGTTCCGGGATTCCGAATCCAAATCAACGACCGCCGCCTTCTGCAAGCCTTGGCTTCGTTGGGTGGCGTCACCGAGGCTCTGTTCACGGACTGGACAGTCGCCGTGGACAAACTCGACAAGGTGGGCATCGACGGGGTGATTCGCGAATTCCAGGAACGCGGTCTCCCGGAGTCGGCCGCGGTCCAACTGCCCCAACTCGTGGCGCTGCGGGACCACAAAGACGCCATGGCGGCGCTCGACGCTTTGACGACGTTGTTGGAGGGCCATGAATCAGGCATGACGGCTTTGTCCAGTGTACGGGATCTCATCGAGCGCGCCATGAGCACGGGAGTCAATCCAGGCTCTTTGCGCATGGACCCCTTGCTTGCCCGGGGATTGGATTACTACACGGGCGCCATTTTTGAGGTGACGGTAGACGACGCTCCGGTCGGAAGCATTTGTGGCGGGGGACGCTATGATGACCTCACGGGCATCTTTGGTTGGTCTGGCATGAGCGGTGTGGGGCTGAGCTTTGGCGCAGACCGAATCGAGGACGTGCTCAATCATTTTGAGGTGTGGCCTGACATGGCGAGCGACGGATTGGATGCCATGGTGGTGCAAATGGATCGCGGTGACCTCCATCAGGAATTGCAGGCCACGCAGGCACTGCGAAAGGCAGGGCTTTCCGCCGAGTTGTATCCCGAGGCGGCGAAACTGAAAAAGCAATTCAAGTATGCCAACGACCGAAAAGTGCGATGGGTGTTGATCTTTGGAGAAAGCGAATTGGCGGCCGGCACGGTCATGGTGAAAGACATGCAAGAGGGCGAACAGGAAGCCTTGTCTTTGGAAAAAGCCGTGGGGAAGATTCAGGCCTCGGCCTCATCTTGAGACCACAACACGAGGTGTCGCGTGCCGTCACTCAAGCGAATTTCGACCCCTGCATCGAGACTGAAAAAAGAGGCAGTGTGGTCGAGGTTGTTGGCTCTATGAATCTCAATCAAAGATTGACTCAATTTCACGTAGTTTACATGTAAATGAGCGTGTTCAGGCCTTGCGTTAATCGCTTCGAAAGCAGGTAGATTGCGGATGAGGCACAACGTTTTGTGCAGGTGATTCAAGGTGTCAGCGGCCTGGCTCCAAGTCACGTGAGGTTGCCGCCCTGCATCCATCAACAGGCGAAGAGATTTGCCTGTGGCGTCGATCATTGCTTCGAGCCGAGCAGGGTCTTCTTCGTGGTGTCGATCCAGCTGATACTGCACCTCGGCAAGAAGCCAATTCACCTCCTCTTTGAGTTCATGCAGGAGGGCAAGGTGCGCTTGTTCTTCGTGGAGCCTTTGTTCTGTGGTGGCCAATTCTTGTAGCCGCATCCCCATGTTTCGGGCATGAATCAGCCTTTCTTGAAGCGTCTGCAGGGCGTGGATTGAATTGGAGACTGTGCGGCCTCGACGTCCCCGTTGTCCCGCCCAAAATCCCAAGGCCATGGCCAGTGCGGCAAGGCCAGCCACAAGTGCATCAACGCTCACGAATCCAAAGGGAGGTTGACCCATTTGCGCGCCGAGGCAAAAGGACTGACACGGCCCTTGAGCACCTCTTCTTGCATGGCGTCCCAAGCTTTTGACTTGTGGTGCATGTGCGATTCGATCAGCAATTGTCGTGCGTGCCGGTCCATGGCCTCGAGACGCTGCTGTTGTCTTTGATTCTTCCACCACCCCGATTGGGTCCAAGTTTGATGAAGGTGCTGGACGTGTTCCCACAATTCGGGATGTCCCTCCCCAGTCAAACTCGACACCATCAAGACTTTTGTGTCGGTGCCGGAAGGGGGCTGGGGAAGCACATGAAGGGCTTGTCCGTAGGCCCCTGCGGTTTGTCTGCACAGGGCAAGTCGTTCTTCTTCGGCTTTGTGCACCACGACCACATCGGCCATTTCAACCACACCCCGCTTGATGCCTTGGACGTCGTCCCCCGCACCTCCAATCAACATGAGCACAAACACATCCACCATGCTTCTGACGGTCACCTCACTTTGTCCCACGCCGACCGTTTCCACCAGAATCAAATCGTAACCTGCCGCTTCGCAAAGTTGAATGGCCTCGGATGTTGAGCGCGTCACGCCCCCCAAGGTGGATGCCGCCGCGGAAGGTCGAACAAAGGCGTCGGCATGCTTGGAGAGGTCGTGCATGCGGGTCTTGTCGCCCAAGAGGGCTCCTTGGGTGCGTTGGGAGGATGGATCGACGGCAAGGACTGCCACACGTGCCCCCCGGCGTACTGCGTCCAACCCAAACCGCTCGATGAGGGTGCTTTTGCCCGCCCCGGGGATGCCCGTGAATCCAATGCGGATGCTGCGACCTTGGCTGGGGGCGAGCTGAAGCAGCCTTTCGATGCGGTCTTGATGCTCCGGATGGGCACTTTCGACCCATGTGATGGCTTGTGCAAGTGCTTCACGTTGGCCTTCACACACAGCCTTGGCCAGGGACTCGGGCGTCCATGACTGCGCCGATTGAATCAACGAGCGCGCAGCCTCGCGCGCGCGATCCCTGGCGCTTTGTTTCGAAGAAGAACCGTCTGACGACATGATGGGAAGGTACGTTAAAGGAGAGCCCTGTTCCTGTCATTGTGTCCGTACTTTGCCACCATGCGCGCGCGGTTGACAATCGTAGTCTTGGCCTGGTTCAGCTTGGGTGCCTACGCCCAAACGAAACCGTCTTCATTCTGTGACAGCGTCGTGGTGGTGTCAGGCTCTGTGGCTGACTTTCACGGCCGTTGGATTCCCTCTTCGATGGTGGTCAACCGACGCACAAGTGCCGGCGAGTTTGTGGGAAGCGACGGGGAGTTCTTGGTGCGCGCTTGTCTTGGTGACACCCTTGTTTTTGGTGCGGTGGGTTATCACACTCAAGAACGAACCGTACAATCGGGAAACCGGATGGAGGTGGTGCTTCGCGTGTTGAATGTCGAAGTCGGTACGGCGGAGGTCATCGCCCCGCGCACGTTGAAGGAAATCGTCAAGGACATTCAAGCACTCGGGTACAGGGAGGAGGATTTTCGCGTGTCCGGAATCGATGCCATGCAAAGTCCCATCACGTTCTTGTACGAGGCATTTGCGAGAGACCCTCAAAGCCAAAGGGAGGTGGCGCGATTGGAAAACGAAGACCGACGACGGGCGCTCTTGCAGGAGCTCTTTGTCAAGTACGTCGATTACGACATTGTCGATTTGGAGTCGTGGGAATTTGAGTCTTTCGCGCGTTTTTGTGACCCGGGAGAGGAGGCTTTGAAGCGTTGGTCTCAATACGAGTTCATCCTGTATGTCAAGCAGCGCTACCAGGTGTTTCGGATGTTGCCTCGCACCATGCCTGCAGAGGACTTCGACTATCACTTGGACGACGACTGAGGCCACCGCGCCCCCTTCGATGCCAGGGGCGTCAGTCCACCAAATAGCTCAGGTGGAGGTACAGGACAAACCATTTGAAAAGCAGTCCCGTCACGCACAGGCCCACACCGATGACCCTGGGGACCTGCCACGCTTTGGCGATGCGGTCAAAGCGAATGACCAAATCCACAAACAACGCGACGACGGCGATCAATTCGAGAATGCTGAGCAGGGATTGCAAGTCGTTGAGGGCGTCCTTCCACAGCCGACTCTGGCCGGTCAAATGAAGGGCGAAAAACGACGCATTGTACACCAAAAGCACGCCCAAGATGCCATTCAAAATGCGTTGCGGGGTCATGCCGCGAATGTACACCTTGGGGTGTTTACAAACGCTTGAGCACACTTTGACATTGTCAGAAATATCCTTCATCTTGGTCTCATGAAAAGATCACAACTTTCCATGGTCGCTTGGATCGCATGTGCGGTCATCGTTGTCGCTTCTTTGTCGTCTTGCTCCACGCAAGGTCAACAGTCATGCAGCGCTTATCAAGAAGTACCGGTAGCAACCCATCCTGGACGCTGATTGCGTTCAGAATTGCCAGTAAATGAAGGGCTTGGGGTAGCTTAGGCTGCACCACAAGGCCAGCACTGTTGCAGTGCACCACAACAACCACGTCACCCACAAGGGACTCGACGTGGTTTGTTTTTGGATCCAACTTCGGGCCACATCGGGCATCCAATGAAGGGCATAGCCAAGCACAAGAAGGCCCAAACCTGCGGCATACGTCGGCGACCAAACTTGGTCGAACGGATCGGGGATGGCCTGCCCCAGTTGAGACCAAAGCAATTGGGCGGTGGCCCATGCATGTTCGGGATGGGGGGCGGCCGTGGATTCGTTCCATGAAATGAGGGATCCCGCACGAAACCAAATGCGGGCCAGCACCACCGTGTGAAAGGTGAACACCCAGCCGATGAATCGCGCCCAGCCGGTCTGCACGCGGAATGGCCAAAGAATCCAAAGCACGAGCACGGCGCCATTCAGGGCGCCCCAAGTCACGAAGTTCAGGTGTGCCCCGTGCCACAAGCCGCCGAGGAGCATGACCATCATGACGTTGACGGCGGTGGCGAGTTTGGCATGGAGCCGTGGAGACATCAGAACGGCCGCCACCCCCAATAGGGCCGCCCCTGACATCAACAACACGCCGCCCAACTCGCCCCAGGCCACCATGCCGGCCCCGAGCGACAGCGCCACACACGCCGCCGAAAGCACGCTGAACCGGCGGTTGCCACCGAGGGGGATGTAGACGTAGTCTTTCCACCATTGGGACAACGTGATGTGCCAACGACGCCAAAAATCCGAGGGCGAGGTTGCACGGTAGGGAAACTTGAAATTGTCGGGCAGGGTGATGCCGAGGAGGCCTGCCATGCCTTTGGCCATGTCGGTGTATCCACTGAAATCGGCGTACACCTGTAGGCTGTAGCCATAGAGCGCGAGCAGGACTTCCCAGGACACCCATTCGGCGGGGCGATCAAACACGGGGTCCACCAACCAAGCACCCACCAAATCCCCGAGCACGAGCTTCTTGAGAAATCCGCCGAGGATGAGACGCACATGACGGGCGTCGTCTTGACGCGGCGAGGTCCACAACGGTGCGTCCAACTGGGGCAGGAATTGTTTGGCGCGGACAATGGGCCCCGCCACGAGTTGGGGAAAGAACGTGATGTACGTGGCCAACGGCAAGAGCGAGGTGGGCCGGTCCAAGGTGCCGCGATGCACATCGATGGCATGACTGATGGCTTGGAAGGTGTAAAAGGAGATGCCCACCGGCAGCATCCACGCATCCAAGCGCCACGCCTGCAACGTGGCTTGGAGCGCCGTCCCAGGCAGACTTTCGGCCACGAAATAGGCGTATTTGAACACCCCAAGAACGACGAGGTGGAAGGTGACGGTCGTGCCCAGCAAGAGGCGTCGCAGGGTGCCGACTTGGGCCCACATGATTTGGGTTAGGCCCCAATGGACCGCGATGGACGCAATCAGGAGCAGCACCAATTCTCCTCCCACCAAGCAGTAGAACCCCAAACTGAAGGCCAAGAGCAGCGCCTGTCGCACCCAAGACTGCTGAAGCCGAGGTGGCATCACACGCTGCCAACCAGCCAAGACGAGCAAGACTCCCGCAAAGGCGGCCCAAAAGCCCCAACTCGTGAAGGTGAATTCCAGCATCATGGCGTGGTGGGGTGCTTGAGAGGGGCCTCGACGGCCTCCAAAGATCGCATCGACTGCCACGCCGCGGCAAGGGCTTGTTCGAGTCGTTGACCCGCCTCTTGTGCGCCTCGTCGCGTGAAATGAACGTGGTCGCTGGCGGCCCAGCCGCGTTGCACCCACTCGGCCATGCTGCCGGGGCCTCCCATGGCCGATTGCAGGTCCCAGTGAAGGGCCCCGGTGGAGGGGATTTCTGCGGCCAAAGCATCCAAGATCATGGGCAGACCTGGATAGGAATCCGGCGACTTGCCCATGTCAGAGGGGCCGATGAAAACCACGGGCACTCCGGGAAAAGTCTGCTCCAAAAAGCGGATGTTGTTGGCAAGCCGTTGGGCAAACCACCTCGCTTCACGCGCAGACTGGATGCCGGGCACGGCGTTGCCGCCAAATTGCAGCAGGAGCAGGGCGGGAGGGTGCGTTTCGCGCATGTGGGCCCAATCCGCTTCGGGAACCTTGTCAAACAACGTGCCCGAGGACCCGCGCAGCGGCAGGTTGTGGACGTAGACCCCGCGCGTTTGACCGAGAAAAATGCCGCGGAGTTCCTGCGGCGCGATGGACAGGGTCAAGTCCCCCATCACGGGAGAATGCCTCCAAGACAAGCTGTCGTTTGACTGGGCCGCCAACCCGGGTCCGAGGGTCACATGTGCGGTCGCTTCTGACCAAACGTCCGTCCACGTCCAGCCTTTGTGGGTCAAGCTCGCACGTCCGTTGCCGCGCACCGTCCACGTGGCCGAATCCAAGACCTCGTTCACCGCCAAAAAAGGCAACCTCAATGCCTCCGGTTGTCGTCCTCGTCCAAAGCCTGCGCGCCGCACCACATCCCCGTCTTCGAGGGTGGCGACAATCGCGGTTTGGGGCGCGGGAGTGAGGGGGAGCACCCAACCCGGCCCGCGTCCGCCCCAACGGGATTGCCAGGCCGAACGCAACACCGAAGAGATGCGGTCGCCTTCGATTTGGCTGTCTCCCCAGTGGTAGACTTCGATGCGTTCCTGTTTCGCGCGAGGCAACCGTTCAAAAAATCGGCGCAACCCATACCATGCGCGGGCACTTCCGGTGAGCGCCCACGATGCAGGCACTTCGAGGTCCAGGGTGTCCAAAAAGGCCCAGGCAGAATCCGTCCCCTCGTGTGTCAGCATGGGGGAGTGGCGCGTCGAGCCCAAAAGCGCGGGAACCCGAGGCTGCAACGGCCGAACCGTGCCCACATCGCTCCGCCATGGAGGGGCAGGCGCCCAGTGCTGGAGTCCAATCCAACAGCCAATCAAAAGCCCCCACATCAGGGCCCATTGCATCCAAGGGCGCGGCGCATCCATCGTTCAGAGAAGGTCGGGAATGATCAAAGCCATACCGGGGCGCAGGTCGTCCCAGACGTCATTGGTGGCCGCGAGGCAGCGCGGCGGAATGCCAAACGCACGCGCAATGCTGTACACCGTTTCTCCCGACTGCACCACATGGATGCGCGGGAGTTCGAGGTTTTCCATCAGCCGCATGCCCGTGCGCATGGAGAGGGCCCACGTGTCGAGGTCACGCGGGTCAGCGCTGGCGCGATGGGCCTGGCGCATGGCGTCGAGAGGCGTCATGTCTGCCGACCACGAGGTCAAGATCAAGCGGGCTGCGTCCATGCGACTTGCGTCATGCGCCGTTGGCGAGGTGCCAGCACAGCACGACCACCACGCAAGGCACGCCGCACTGACGGGGAGGCCGCGTTCTTTCGCCGAGGCGGTGAGGTCCGACGAGGAGGCCGCCCAGCCACGCCACACGGCGATCAATTCGGCAAACTGCCCTGCGCGCCACGCCTGGAGCGCCTCTGAAGCTTCGGGCCATGTCGTCTCCCAGGCCATTTCCCAAGCGTCGGGGGGGCGTATGGATTCCCTGAACGGGACGGGGCGCGAGGGACACTCCGCATGGCGTGGCACCGTCAACGCCTCTTGCCCAAACACCCCACACGTCCACACAAACCACGCCAAGAGGCACAGCACGATGGTGGGGAGGGAGGAGCCCATGGCGTGGGATGGGGACTGGCAAACGGCAAACACGGGAGCAAGGTATTTTCTGAGGGCCGTCGCGGCCTCACATTTGGGAGGGGGGTTCTTCACGTTTGGGGCGGTGACTTGAGGAAAACTTGAACGCCGCACGGCACATCGATGGCGATTGCGCGACGCACGGGCGGAGGAAATTCGACGAATCGTTGGATTCCATCCTTGAATTATGTAAATTAGATACCGAAGGTCTACATGAACAATGGAGGACCTCGTTGTGAATCGTAGTGGAGCACCGGCAACGGCGGGTGCTCCATTTTTTGTGCGCTACGGCTTCGGTGAACCTTTTTCGCGGTGGGGGGTTACCTCGACATGCACGAACTGAGAACGTCTTTGGTCTTGCCCATCTCCCTTGAGGAGGCGTGGGCTTTTTTCAGTGTCCCCGACAACTTGGATGACATCACGCCGCCGGACATGGGGTTTGAAATTTTGACGAAAAACGAGCAGCGCACCTACGCAGGACAAATCATCCGCTACCGCGTGCGCCCCTTGTTCAACATTCCCATGACGTGGGTGACAGAGATCACGCATTGCGAGGAGGGGAGGTACTTTGTGGACGAGCAGCGGTTTGGGCCCTACGCCTTGTGGCACCATCAGCACCATTTCAAGGCGGTGGAAGGCGGTGTCCAAATGGACGACATCCTGCACTACAAACTCAAGGGCGGAAAGCTGGGCGCGCTGCTGACCGGGTGGATGGTGCACGGCCGCGTCAAGGCCATCTTCGATCACAGATCAGAAGTGCTTCTCGAGAAGTTTGGGGGAAAGGACTTGGGCTGAACCCGGGTCACTGACAGAGCACGTTGGCGGCCCACGCCGCCATCAACAAGTCGGGCTTGACCTTGGAGTTGAATCCGAGGGAGGCAATGTACCCTGAACTGGCACTGACCAACTTATGGCTCGCGAATTTGCTGTCGCTGTTGAAGTCGAGGTCAATTTGGTGCACCCTGAGGTTGCACTCTTCCAAGATGAGGTTGGCCAATTCCACAGACCGTTCGGTTTCACCCCAAAGCTTGGTCCACATGTCCAGGATCTTCGGCACGCGCTCGCGGCGGTAAATCACGTGCGCTCCGTTGTTGGGAAACCGGAACACGACCGTCGTGACGTAGACGGTGTGGCGCTTGTGGTTCTGGGAGTCGCAGCCCACGTGGACCTGCACCTCGGATTCGCTGGTCATGGCGGTGATGTAGTCGCACACGTCGTGCTTCAACCGTCCGCCCATGACTGTGAATTTCCTGTGACTCTCCTCCATGGCCTTCAAGCTAGCCCGAGGAAGGGGCAAAAAAAAGCAGGGCCGCGGCCCTGCTTCTTCGTCTTATGCACAATCTGTGGATGACTCGCCGTTTCCGCAGCGTCCGCGGCCGGCAACTTCACCGTTTCTTAACGGTCCAGCGCCACGTCAATCAAGTGACGCACGTGGGCCCGGTGCGCGCGCGTCAGGCCGTCAGGCGACGACGCGTCGCGCTGTTGGCGATCGATGCGACGCAGCTGCGCGAGGACCGCACTTTGCGCCACGCCGTTCAACCGCGACTTCGCATCAAGCGCCTTGACGAGCGCCTCGACGTACATGAGTTGCAATCCTTGGCGGTACGTGTTCACCGAGGTGCGCAAGTCCGCCTTGAACATCATGTCAGTCAGGTCGTCCATGTATTCGGCGAGGTCGTAGGTGTTGCCGTACAGCCCGCTGTCGAGAACGCGCATCAGCACGTTGGGGTGGACGAGGTGGGCCATGGCGGCACGCTGGGCACCGGCCACGCGCGCGTGAACCTTTGGATCCTCTCCGCCACCAAAGAACCCAAACCCGCGACGCTGCGCCTGCAGGTAGGCCAACACGTCGGCCTGCGCCTCAAACGCATCCGGCGCAAAGGCGTAAGTGGCCAGGGCCTTCATCGCGGCCTTTTGGTCGGCCTCCGAGACGGGGGTGTAGGGGGCGGCGCCTTCGAGCTGGGCCGGGGTGGCGCGGTTGTAGCGTACGCCGGCGATTTGGCGGGTCATAATGCGGAGCTGGGTGGCGTATTCGCCTGTCAAGGCGTAGTACGCGCGCAACACCTCTTGGTGGCTGTCCACGCCGGGGGCGAAGTTCTCGACGATCGAGGGGAGAAGGTCGTTGACGAGTTCGCAACGCTCCGAGGCGTACGCCACAGGATCGCTGCTCAGGTCGTAGATGTTCACGTCGGGGTTGATGCCGCGGCCGGTGCCGCGCATGTCGTCCGCGTCGTTGCCAAACTGCAGCAGTGGATCCGTCGAGCGTTCCAAAATCGCGCCCAACCGCGCCGCCTCGGCGTCCGCATCCTCAAGTCCCACGCTGTAGCCGTACTCAATCACCCACTTGTCGTAAGGGCCGGGGCTGTCGTCGTAGAAGCGCGTCTGCTCGGCCTTGTTGCGGGCGAAGTTGATCGACGGGTACTCCATGACCGAGTTGCACATGCCGTTCTCGGCCACCTTCGCGGCATCCTTGAGTTCGTCCGGCGACAGCATCGTGCTGGCGTGCATGTTGTGGCTCATGCCGAGGGTGTGTCCAACCTCGTGCAAGACGAGGCGGTGCAGGGTTTGGCGCACAAACTCGGCGTGCTCTTCGTCTGTGAAGTTGTAGGCGCGCATGGCAGCGGCGGCAAGCAAGCTGTTGCGGCCCATCACGGTGCCGGCGTGGCAGCGGCTCATCTGCTCTGCGAGAAGCTCACGTGACGAGCGGCCTTCCAATTCAGCGTCGAGCGCCGCGTACTCTTCGTCCATGGCCTCTTCGATCATGCCCGCCTTGGAAAACACCTCGGCACGCCAGAGGCGACCGACCATCCCGCCGTACTCAAGCATGATGTCCGCACCGAGGATTTCGCCGGTGCGTGGATTCACAAAGCTGGGGCCGTAGCCTGAGAACGGGGGCGAAGGGGAGGCCGTCCAGCGGAGCACGTTGTAGCGCACGTCGCCGGCGTCCCAGTCCGCGTCGTCGGGCTGGATCTTGACGACCACAGCGTTTGTGAATCCGAGGGGCTCAAAGGCCTGGTTCCACTTCTCGACGCCCGCTTTGATGATGGGGCGGAACTCCTCTGGGGTCGTGTTTTCAATCCACCACGTGATGGGCTCTACGGGCTCGGACATGGCAGCCGAGGGGTCCTTCTTTACGAGGCGCCACCGGTGAATCATGTCCTTCCAAGGCGTGGCACTCACGCCCGTCAAATCGTCCACTTCTGTGGTGAAGAAACCGATGCGTGGGTCGTCCGCACGCGGTGTGAAGCCCCCCTCGGGCATGGGCAACAGAGCGTGGCGGTAGCCCACGGTGACGTACCGGCCGTCCTCAAATTGTGGCCCGCCCACCGTGGGGTTGCCGTTGTCGTACACGTAGTCGACCGACAGCTCGGTGTTCTCAGGGTAGTTCGCCACGTCCACCACCTTGCTCTTGGTCTTGCTGAGCTTGCCCAATGCAGACTTCCGTCCAGGACGGGAGGGGGGCTTGACCATTTGCAGCTCTTCCTTCAAGAACATGGCGTCCGCAGAGACAATCACGCCGGTGCTGTCCTCGGCTTCGATTTTCAAGCTCGCAAGAATGGGCGTGTTGAGGTTGGCGTCCGCAGCCTTGCTTAGGGCGTTCTCAGGGTCCACATGGAAGTTGGTGTTTTCCGCATGCACTTCCAATTGCCCAAAGTGACGATGGAACGTCACCACCTTGCTCCCGCGGTAGCTCCCGCGGAAAAACCCACTCGACACCACGCCGTCTTCGACTTGCGAGAAGTAGATGAACTCCTCGTCCATGGCGCCCGCTGGAACGTGCAGGTACATGCTGCCCTTGGCCGTGTCTTGGTAGAGGTTGAACAGGCCTTTGTCGAGCTTGAAGTCCTTCGTGAATTCCGCCACGGATTTCACCTTGTCTTTCCCGCCTTTCTTCTTGCCGTCCACCTGCTCGGTGTCGCCTTTTTTCCCCTTCTTTTTCTTTTTCCCTTTTTGGGCCAAACCGTCTGCTGGCGCAAAGCTCAGAAGGGCCGCGGCGAAGGAGAGGGCCGCCCAGCTTGCAATACGTTTCATGGGCCGCAAGGTACGTCGAGGTCCGGGGTACTGGGACCCTTCCGACCACAGGAAAGGCGGAAAATGCGTATCTTATGTCTACCAAACCGACATCGGCCATGAAACACTTTTTCACGTTGCTTTTCGCGGCGGCTGTGAGCCTGACGGCCACGACGACAGCGACCGCCCAATCCATCACGGTTCCCTACAACCCCGATGGCGACGCCAACGGGCTCATCGGCGTAACGGACCTTCAAGACTTGCTGTCCACGTACGGGGGCGCGTTTGCCCCAGGAGCCATCGTGGTTGATTCCATTGAACTGGGGGAAGTGCTGGCTTCTTTGCAAGGCCAAATCAGCGCGTTCCGTTGCGGTGACGACGTCTTGCATGAAGGCTACTGGTACAACACGACGTCCATCGGAGGTCAGTGTTGGTTCGCGGAGAACGTCCGATACCTGCCTGAAGTGAGTCCTTCTTCAGCGGGGAGCGACGTGGATCCGCATGCCTACGTGTACGATTACCAGGGCACGGATGTCGATGCGGCCCAAAACACGCTCGAGTACCATCAGTTTGGCGCTTTGTACAATTTCCCTGCGGTGCAGCAGTGGAACCTTTGTCCTGAGGGCTGGCATGTGCCCACGGATTTGGAGTGGACCGAAATGACCAACAGCCTAGGTTCGGAGCAGTTTGCTGGCAACCTGATGAGGGCGAGGTACGGCGACGCTTGGGTTGGAACCAACCTCAGCGGTTTCTCAGGTTTGCCGGGCGGCTACCGCAGCAGCAGCAGTGGAGACTTCAACTACGCTGGGAACTACGGGAACTGGTGGAGGTCCTCGCCCAGTGGTTCCAATGCATGGTACCGAAACCTGCATTACAACTACGAGAATGTCGGCCGCAGCAGCGGCAATCAACGTCTACGGCTTTTCTGTCCGTTGCGTCCGGGATGCCGAGTGAGCGCAGCGAGCGAGTGTTAAACTCTTAAATCTTGGCCTTGCGCAGCAAGGCTCGAGGGGAAGAGCCAAAAAAATCCCGGCCGGGCAGGTCGGGATTTTTTTTCGCGATGGAAGGACAGGGTCACTTGAAGCCCCGCAGCTTTTTGAGGGTCTCGTAGGCGTCTTGGACTTCGAGGAAGCGCGCTTCGGCCTGTTTGGCGTAGGCTTCGCCCATGTCCCGGACCTTGTCGGGGTGAAACTTCAACGCGAGGCGTCGGTAGGCCTTTTTGAGGTCCGCGTCGCTTGCGTCTCGGGCAACTTCGAGCACCGTGTAGGGGTCGGGCTTGTCGCTGTGGAACGGCGCCTCGATGGAGGCGCGGTCTTTGTCGCTGATGCCCAGAGCGGCGGCCATGCGGCGGATGAGCTCGACTTCCCTCGGATCGACGTTGCCGTCGGCTTGGGCGATGCCGAAGAGGTACTGAAGAAGAAGGAGTCGCTTGGCGTGGGGCATGTGGGCCCGAATCTGCATGCAGACGCCCCGCACGTCCACCGGGTTTTTCAGCGCCTCACGCAGGGCGAGGGTCAGCTGCTCGGCTTGGGCTTGCCCAAAGTTGGTCCGGAAGAACTGCTTGACGTAGTCGAGCTCCGACTTCAGCACGCGCGCGTCGGCCTGCATCACGGCTGCGCTCAAGACGACCATGCTCAGGGCGAAATCGCCGGCGCGGGTGGGGCCTGCCGTCGACCGTCCGCCCCGTCCGCCTCGCCCGTGATGCCCGCCGCCGGCGCCGCCGTCCATCGCGAGGCTGTCGTCCGAGAACATCTTGCCGAGCCAGTAGCCCAAGACGCCGCCGATCGGACCCCCCAGGGCCCAACCGACGGCGCCTCCAATCCACTTGGTGTACGACATCAGGCCTGTTCCAGTTGGGCGAAGCCCTCGGCGATGAACGCCGTCAATTCTTCGCCTTCGAGCAGGCCTTGCGACAGGCGCGCGAGGTTGGCGGCACGCTTGGCCATGTCAGCCCGCTTCGCCTCGTCGGCCTCATTGAGCAGGGCAGAGGCGAGGGGGTGGTTGGCGTTGACGGTAACGTCGTAGCTGTCGGGCATGTCGCCAAACATTTGAAAGCCTCCGCCGCCCACGGCCTGCTGCTCCTTCATGCGGCGCATGAACTCCGACTGGGTGATGACCAGCGGCGCCGCGGTGGGCGACATGGGCGCGAACTTGACCTTGTACGACTCGCCTGGGAACGCGCCTTCGAGGACGGGCTTGAGGGTTTCCTCTTGCTTCTCGTCGAGGGCGGAGCTGAGCTCTTCGTCCTTTTCAATGAGCTTGTCGGCGATGTCGGCGTCGACGCGCTTGAATTGCAGGTCGGTGTGGGTTTGCTCGAGCTTGCCCACGACGTGGGCGGCGAGCGGACCGTCCATCACAAGCGCCGTGTAGCCACGGTCCGTGGCGTCCT